>JAVEYW010000001.1:333837-423453 GCA_034003325.1 Desulfobacterales bacterium | reverse complement strand
GCCGATGGTACTGCCAGGGCAGCTTGGTGGGAGAGTAGGACGCCGCCGAAAAAACTCCTATAAAAGCCCGTAGAGTAATCTGCGGGCTTTTTTTTTGGGTTCTTCTTGTCACAGCGGGGCAATTCATCCGCTTCCCCCGGATTGTGGGACGATTTCTTTTACCGACGAAATCAGGCTCTCCTTGCTGGGAATGTAAAAGCGCTCCAGGGGCGGACTGGCAGGAACGGGGATATCCGGACCGGTCACTCGTCGCAGTGGTGCTTTCAAGCTGTCGAAAGCCTCTTCCATCACCACAGCCGCCACTTCGCCGGCAAAGCCGCCGGTTCGCGTGGCCTCATGCAATACGACCAGGCGACCGGTCTTGCGGACGGAATCAAGGAGAGTCTTCTTATCCATGGGCACAAGGGTGCGCAGATCCACTATTTCCATGTCAATGCCATCCCGTGCTATCTGTTCGGCCGCCTTCAGGGCCACGCCCACCATCTTGGACCATGTGACCACGGTAACATCTGTTCCCTGACGCTTGATGTCGGCCTGCCCGATGGGGATCAGGTACTCCTCGTCCGGAACCGGTCCGGGGACAAAGTAAAGCATCATGTCTTCGATGAAAACAACGGGATTCGGATCCCGGATAGCGGACTTGAGAAGCCCTTTGGCATCGGCCGGCGTGGCGGGCATGACGACCTTCAGCCCCGGGCAATGCGCCGGCCACGCTTCCAGGTTATGTGAATGCTGGCAGCCGGCACCGAATCCGGCACCGCTTTTCATGCGCACGACAAGCGGGAAAGAAGATTTTCCGCCGGACAGGTATCGCAGCTTGGCGGCATGATTCACGATCATATCCGAGGCAAGGGTGAAAAATGGATTGAAAATGATTTCCACCACTGGCCTTAGCCCGGCCACTGCCGCCCCTACCGCCAACCCAGCGATCGCTGCCTCTGAAACGGGAGTATCTTTCACCCGTCCTGCACCAAAATCTTTCAATAAGCCGGCGGTTGGAAGCATCGGGCTGCTATGGATGCTCACCCCGATTCCTTCTCCGGCCAGAAACACATCAGCGTCGCGCAGCATTTCTTCTCTCAGCGCTTGATTTATGGCCTGTCCCATTCCAAATGTCTGCATGCGTTCGTTCCTTTCATTATGGAATGTTCTCAATTAAGCAAAGACATCCTCAAGTGCCTCGTGTGGCTCGGGATAAGGACTCTCCTCTGCAAAGCGTATCGCATCCTGCACAATGGCATCGATTTGGGTTTCCATTTCCCGCAGTTCGTCCTCACTGATAAGCCCCTGGGCAAGCATATCGCCGCGCAGTTTGGGAATGGGGCATAACGCTTGCCATGCCGCAATCTCTTCCTTGGGCTGATAGAGTTGATGGTCAGTTTCGCCATGGCCTCGCCAGCGATACGTCTTGTATTCGATCAGCGTGGGACCGTCTCCGGCAACGGCGCGCGCCCGGGCTTCCAAGGCCGATTCGTAAACCGCCAAGGCGTCATTGCCATCGACCACAACGCCGGGAATGGCATACCCGGCGGCCCGGTCTGCGATGTTTGGCGCGTTGGTATGGGCATCATAACGCTGGGCGCCGGCGTACAGATTGTTTTCGCACACCAAGAGCACTGGAAGCCTCCAGACACTTGCAAGATTCAGCGCTTCGTGAAAGGAGCCCTCATTGGCAGCGCCATCTCCGATAAAACAGACGGTTACACATTTTTCCTGCCGGTACTGCTGGGCAAAGGCATTGCCGGCGGCAATGGGGGGCCCCCCGCCCACCACGGTGGTCGTACAGAGGGCATTGACTTCCGGAACCGCCAAATGAAGGGTTCCGCTTTTTCCCTTATTACACCCGGTTCGCTTGCCAAATATTTCAGCCATCAGCGCTCTGGGATCAGCACCCTTGGCCAGCAGGTGGCTGTGGCTGCGGTGATTGGTGATGATCACATCCTTTGGTTGAAGCGCCGCACATACCCCTGCACCGACTGCCTCCTGCCCCGTGCAAAGGATCATCATTCCTGGAATTTTTCGCTCGATTTTGCACAATTCCGTCAACTGCTCCTCGAACTTGCGGGAAAGCAGCAATGACCGGAGCATTTCCATCTTTTTCTGCTTGGATATCTGCATGGGCCTCCCTGAAGATGAATAATTTGACTGGATAATCAAGGGCTTTGACTGACACAACCCTTTATTTTTTAACACAACCTTAATATTTTTACCACTGAATAAACACAGTACCCCAACGACCGTGTCAGCGTAAGCAAGGAAAGAAGGCTAAATTTTGAAAAAACGTCAGTCTTGTGGTGGAATGCCTTTGGGATAAAAACAGGGTCGGTAGATCCTATCTGGATTTTCATCTCTGGATGCTGTTTGCTTAATCGTTTCGAGTTGTCGGATCGGGAATTATCTCGGCTTGTAATGCATCAAGCCAGGCTTTATTATTTCTCAACAATTCGAAGTCTTGTAAACACTGGCCACTGACAATTCCTTGATGACGCGCATCGATATCGTAGCGTATGTTGGCGCTTGAAAACATCGGCTTGAGCTGGTTTTCCCAGCTCCTTTTTCCCAATCTTTTTGAAATTTTTTTCTTGCGTTTTGCCAGTTTTTTGGAGATATTTCTTTTCACTCAAGAAGCTCCTTTTGGTGTATGAATTTTTAGTAGAAGCAATTCTTTAACGCACTATTTTTAGGGGCATTTCGAGAACTTTTTTACTTACTACGCCTTTAATAGACGCTTATTCTGGGGTTAGCCAGGTTGCAATACGGGGAAGGATGAGTGCCAGTATATAACCCCTTTGTCTTATAGTCGATAAATAAGATATCTCTTTTTGATATAACCAGAACATTTTGGTAGATAAAAGCGCCATACGGGATGACTTTGGGGCGTGATGTCGATACGTTGACATTTTACACCGCACAGGGGGGGGGATGAAGCTTCACATCAAGACTCGCATGATCATCAATGGGGTGGTGTCCGTTCTCGTTTCCATTCTGCTTGCCATGGGCGTTGTGTATTTTCTAGTCCAAAAACAAAGCCGTGCCGGTGCGAATCATCGAATCGAGGAAGCTCGTCGGGTTCTTTCCGGACAACTTCAGAACAAGAAAAAAGCTTTGGAGCGGGCTGCCGGCAATTTAAGCGGCCGGGAGGCGCTCTATACCAAGCTATCGACAATCCAGAAGTTAATATTGACCGGTGAGGAATTTTCATTCACCGGAAAAGAATTGGTGATGGAATTAAGTGAGGCGGTTTCCGTGCTGGGTGTTCGAAAGGCGTTTATATATGGCGCGGATGGGAAATGGGTCGGCGCCATGATGTCTGATGGGAAGCAGATTCAGTTGTTTGCAGCCCCTAAGCCGGGGGAGGCCACGAGCTTGAAAGCCCAAATACAGTCAGGCAAATTTGCGCTGCACAATGACTTCGCCGAGTCGACCGAGCCGCCTCCCTTTCCCTTGAATATACCGCTTCCCTTACCGAAAGAGCCCGTCACCCGTCTTTATTCCAGTGAAAATGAGCTATGGTTGAGCGTCAGCGTGCCTGTCATCAGTCATGAGGGAACTGAAACACATCATGGGCAATTGATGGTGGCCATTGCCTTTGACCAGCAATTTGTCGCCCATGTGGCCACGATTACCGGTGCGCAAATCAATATTTTTCTCAATGGGGCGTTGTCGGCCGGCGTTCTGAGTGCCTATAAAACGTTGGATAAAGACGCCCGATCCTTAACGCCGGGTGCCGAGGCGGACGGCTTTGAAGGGGCTGTGGCCCTTCGGCGGGACTTCTCCCTGGCGGCGGAAAGGTATTTTGAGGGTGTCTATCCATTGGTGGAAAAAGGTGAAAAAATAGGTTCGGCCAGCATTTTGCTTTCAAGGGCCGAAACGGATAAAAACGTTCGTCAGATGCTCTTGTGGCTGGTCACTATCGCGGGAGCCTGTCTGCTGGGTGTCGCACCGATCACCTGGTTTTTTGCCCATAAAATTACAGCCCCTATCAATTCTTCCATTGCCGGCCTCTCAAATGGTGCCGAGCATATTTCGGAAGCCGCCAGGCAAGTTTCGAGCGCCAGCCAATCGCTGGCGGAATCATCGTCCGAACAGGCGTCTTCGATTGAGGAGACGAGCGCGTCCCTTGAAGAGATGTCCAACATGACCAAACAAAACGCCGGGCATGCCCACGAAGCAAAAGCCATGATGGGAGACGCCAGCCGGGTTGTGGACAAAGTCAATTCAAACATGATTGAAATGACCCGCGCCATTGGCGAAATTACCCAAAGTAGTGAAGAAACCGGAAAAATCATCAAGACGATTGACGAAATCGCCTTTCAGACAAATCTGCTGGCGCTGAACGCGGCCGTTGAGGCGGCCAGGGCGGGCGAAGCCGGTGCCGGATTTGCCGTTGTGGCCGACGAGGTCAGAAACCTGGCGATGCGCGCGGCGGCTGCCGCCAAAAACACCTCCGATCTGATTCAAAACACCATGAAGGTGGTCAAAACCGGGAATGAATTGACCCATCTGACACAGCAAGCCTTTCAGGAAAACATCGATATCTCATTGAAAATAAGCCACTTGATCGATGAGATTTCAGAGGCCTCTCAGGAGCAGGCGCAGGGCATCGAGCAGATCAACCGCGCGATTGTCGAAATGGATGACGTCAGCCAGCGAAACGCCGCCAACTCCGAGGAATCCGCCGCCGCCTCCGAGCAAATGAGCGCCCAGGCCATGCAAATCAAAGGGTATGTTCAGGATCTTATCAAAGTGGTGGAAGGCTTTGCCGACACCCAAGCCGCCGAATCCAAAGCGCCCCTAAAGAAAACTCAGCGTACTGACCGTCCAATACCAAGCAGTGCCCGCCCCCGATTGAGCAAACCCGCGGCAAAGCCGGTTCAGAAGGCTGAGCAAGCGCCCCGCACCCAATCGAAAGAAGTTTGCCCGGAAGAAGTGATCCCTTTTGATGAAGATGAATTTAGGGAGTTTTAGTTACATAAAAAAAATTAAAAAGATTTAAATCTGCCTGGGTAGTTTCACTTACAACTGTGTAATCGATGTAATATTATTATGTAATTGAGGTGATAACTTGCGCCGTGCTGCTTGATTGTATCAACACTCTGGAAGGAAATTCCGCTGCGCCTATTTTGATTTATTAACAATAATTACAAATCTATAGTCACTAAAATGAATAAATTTTTCTTGGGATGACCTTTTTTATTGGTTGGCGTGCATTGTTTTTGCATGTTAGGTTTGCACTATTCTCTTCGATTATGTTTATTCGTTTACAGCAGCAGGTTATTTCTTTTGTCATGAGGAATGGAGATTAATAAAATGAAAAAGAAGCTCTTGTTACCGATTTTGGTTTTCTGGTTTATCTTGTGTGGAGCAAATGTTGCGTTTGCGGATGTTTATTTAATGGCTAAGGTTTCCGGGAATACCCCAACAGAAATTAATCCTCTTGGCGGGCCCGAAGTAGATGAAGAGAGAGTAACGGCTTTCTTAAATGCTATTTTTAACTCTGATTATTTTAAAAACAACAATCCGGACATAGACCCGGTAAGAGAACAAATCGAATATTATGCCAAGTTTGATATTGATGAAGAAACGCTTGATAGGGGCAATGCTTACCCGGATGCCGAGCTTACGTTGGATTATTCCAACAAAACAGCCGGCACCTGGCAAACCGGCGATTTAATCAGTTTTTACGCAGTTAAGGCGAATAATAATTATTCACTTTATTACGTTACACCTGCAGATGATTCCGGAACATGGGCAACTGAGGGGCTATTCAATAACAATGGAAAACTCCAAGACATGTCCCACTTTGCTGCCTGGGTATGGAATTCACCAGGAGGCGAGAGCCCTGTACCTGAGCCCGCGACTTTATTCTTAATGGGTGTGGGGCTAATTGGACTTGCCAAATTTCAGAGAAGAAAAAAATGAAACCCCTTTAAAAATTGATGGGATAAAAAAGGCGGGCTGTATGTGCCCGCCTTTTTTATGTCGCAAATTCTGGTTGAGGCGGTTCAATACGCCCGATCAAATGGCATTCAAGAAGACTGCCGGGGGAGACCGTCAATGAGCTCACCCATCGAACAGGATCTTTGCCTCGTCCGCACCGATGAAATTCGGATCGAGTGATAGGGCTTTTTTTATATGAACCCGCGACGTTTTAAATTCTCCTCTTTTATAATATGATAGCCCCAGATGGTAATGGACGATGGCGTTTTGGGGATTTATCGCAAGACTTTGTTCAAACTCCTCAATGGCTTCGACATAATTGCCTTGCAGATGAAATATCCACCCCATGGTGTCCCGGGCGCTGGCATCTTGCGGCATTTTTCGTACGGCCAACTGAGCAAATCGGTATGCCTCGTCCAGTTTCATTTCGTTGCCCGAAAGAATGAACGCCAGGTTGTTGGCAGCCGGACCATGGTTGGGTTTAATGGACAATGCGCGGCGGTAATAGTCTTCCGCTTTTTGGTTTTCTTTTCGAAGGTAATGGATGTTCCCCATCGCCATGACGGCGGCCACGTTTTTCTCATCCAGCCGCAGCACCGTTTCATAATGTGCCATCGCCTGGTCCGTTTTGTTTTCCTCTAAATACAGCCGGGCAAGTGTAAAATGAGGCGTGAGAATGTTTGAATTACCGGCAATTGCTTTTTGCAAAGAATGAACAGCTGCGGGTTTGTCGCCTCGGGCCAGATATATAGTACCTTTGATCGTCTCGAGTTCCGCCAAGCGGGCAGGGTCATTCGATCGGTTTTTTGAATGGGTTTCGCATAGGGTTAATGCCTCCTCGAACCGCTTTTGACGAATATAAATATTAACCATTAACTGAATGGGTTGAATATTTCCTGGCACCGTTTCATGTGCTTTTTTAAACGCCTGAAGCGCATCCGCCGGTCGATTGGTCATGCTGTAAATAGTTCCCAAACGAATAAGCCAGTCGCTATGGTTTTTATTTTTTGCGATGGCTTTTTCACATAGGTCGATGGCGCCTTGCCAATCTCTCTTCAATACCTTAAGGCCGGTTAGTAGAATGATGGCTTTCTCATTGTTGGGGGCTTGGGACAAGGCCGACTCGATTTGTTCGCGGGCCGGGTTTTCTTCCCGACGCCTTAGATAGAGCTCGGCCAGCAGCAATTTCGCATGCAGCATGCCGGGTTCCAGTTCCAATACTCGTTTTAAATTATTGATTGCAAGTTCTGCTTCCCATGCCTCATTGTCGCCGAAAAATCCAGCGGCGGCTTTTAGAAGATCCGATTCGGACGTGAGTCCCGCGTCTTTCCCGGCTATCAGGGATAAGGCTTTAAAATAATATGCCAAGGCATTGTTCGGAGCCGCTTTGATGGCCTGATCTAATCGCTCGATTGCCGCAGCATAGTTACCGTCAAGGAAATAGACTCTACCGCGAATATAATTGGCTTGTTCATGTTGCGGATCCTTTTGAAGCGCCATATCGGCATATTCTTTGGCGTTTTCAAAATGGGTTAAATCAAAATGCGTCTTGGCGATGAAAGAAAGAATAGTAGGATCGTCCGGTTTTTTCCCCAACGCGGAATGCAGCTTTTCCAGCGCTTTGTCGTTCAATTGTCTTCTGGCGTAATAAGTGCCCAGATTCATCAGCGGCGCAGGATCTCGGGTTTCTGCTGAAGCAACCGCCTTTAGGTATACGCTTTCCGCCATCTTCCACTTTTGGTGATGCTCAAAAAATATCCCTAATTTAGCCAGATAGTCATATCTGCGTTTCGAGATTTCGATTAGCCGGTTAAGCAGGGGCGGAACCTTTTCCCATTGATTCCGGTCTGCCGTCAGGCGAATTAATTCCAGGTAGGCAACCGGCTCTGAAGGATCGATGGACAAAACGCGCTGAAACGCTTTTTCCGCTTCCTCGGCGTTACCCTGATCAAGCATCAACCCTCCCAACAGCAGCTGCGTTTCCTTGTTCCCATCGTTGATGGAAACAGCTTTTTGTAACGTCATTATGGCCGCATGCGTATTTTTTTCCTGAATTTGTATGCCGGCAAGAAGGTTTAACACCTCGATATCATCGGGTGTCTTTTCCATGAGCATTTTTACTATTTTTCTTGCTTCCAGAATGTCGCCTCTGGTTAGAAATATCTGCCCCATTTTCATCTGCGCCTGCAGATTTTCCGGGTTGGCGGATACGGCATTTTCAAAGGCTTGGGCTGCCAGGCCCCTCTGGTTTAGGGTTATGTAGGTTTCACCCAGATCATAATGGGCCATATCATCATTCGGATCTATCTGGACGACATTTTTTAATTCAAGCACAGCCTCGTTGTATTTTTTCTCTGCAATAAATTGATGTGCTCTCTCAAGGTGGTTGGCTTTTTGTTGCGACTTATCTCCGCAGCCCAGCAATGCCGCAATGATGATGAGGGCGTATGGGATTGCGAAACATATTCTTTTCTTCAATTTCACCTTCCTTGGTTTAACAATGACATTGTTAAGCACAAAATTTTCCCCGAAATTTCATGATCCGGCCAAAGGCAAAGGCGCCTGACCTATTATAGCGTATACGGATAAAAGGATAGCATGGCTGCGGATTGAAGGTTTATAGGTCGTTAGATATGTTATTGCTGACAGCTAATGAACAACGTTGATTCCGCCTTTTCCGTATGGCGCCCCGGAAAAATCTTCCCCTCCTGTTTCGCCGGATTTTCGGTAATTCGAATCCTGAAAGAAAGTTATTTCCCAGGACCAAGTCACTGAATCATGTCGAAGGATATACACCGATTGATCCACACCCCGAACCTTGAAATATCGGTGATCCGGACCAGTCCAACGGTCGATGATGTCTTTAATTTCAATTCGCCGCTCTCCCAACTGGAAACTGCTGGGAGTCTCTTCACCGCGATATCCGGAATAGCATGAAACGCGAATTTTCATGGCAAATCTCCCGTTCGCTGGAACAATATTGAGTGTAACCCGCGATGCACTATAAAGAAAACAGCCGTTAGTGTCAAATCGGCCTTTGTAACCTCCCGAATCGGTTTATGTTAAACCCTTATCACCTCCAGCTGCCCAGCTTTCAGCAAGGCCGAGGATCAAGGGGTTGACGTTTTGCCGGCTTGGGACTCAGTCCGCTTGACGAGATATTGAAGAATCCGGTTGCCCTCAATTTTTTTGACGACGACAGTAAAGTTATCAAAAGGGATTTCATCTTGCAGGGCCGGAATTTTACCGATTCGATCGAGAATATAACCTGAAAAGGTGTCGTATCCCTTTATATCCGGAATATTCATATCGAGGGTTTCATTGACTTCTTCAATGTCGGTTTTCCCCAGAACAAGCCATTCATTTTCATTTAGCGGCACGATGTGAGGTTCTTCCTTGTCGGTCTCATCGCTGATTTCGCCCACGATTTCTTCAATCACATCTTCCAGGGTAATCAGACCGGACACGCCGCCGTGCTCATCCACAATGACGGCCAGATGTTGTTTTCTTTTTTTAAACTGCCGCATCAAAGACGCCAGTTTTTTGTTTTCGGGAACAAAATAGGGTTTTTTCATCAAGGCTCTTAGATCGGGCGGAGCATCCGATATCGCCCGGTGCATAAAAAGATCCTTAACGTGAAGCACGCCGATGATGTTATCGACGCTGTCTTCGATGATGGGAATCCGGGAATAGCCGGATTGAAGAATGGCTTTTAAATCGATGCAATCGTGCACATCGAGCACAAACATATCCTTGCGGGGGGTCATGATCTCGGATGCGCTGGTATCGTCGAACTCGATAATATTATGAATCAGCTCTTTTTCCTCTTCCTTTATTTCCCCTCCCTCTTCCACGACCTCCACAAAGGTCAGCAATTCCTCTTCGGTCAGGGCAGGCGGCCGCTTAATTCTTCCGGTGATTTTAGGAATAAAATTGAGGAAAATAATGACGGGGAAAAAGATCAGCGAGCACCAATAGACGGGGAAAATCAAAAACCGGGCCAAGAGAAGGTTGTTTCGGGTGGCAAACGATCTGGGTAAAATTTCACCGAATACGAGGATTAAAAAGGTCATCACGCCGGTGGCGACACCAAGGGCTTTCCCGGGAAAAAGTTGAAGGCTCAAGGCGGTTGCAATGGCCGCCGCGCTGATATTAACCAGGTTGTTGCCGATGAGAATCGTCGTTAGCAGCCGATGGGGATCTTCTTTCATTTTGTAAATAAGCCTGTCCGCACGTCGATTGCTCTTGCCGTAATGCCGGGCCTTGACTCGGCTGATGGAAAACAGTGCGGTTTCTGCGGAAGAAAAAAAACCGGATAAAATGAGTAGCAAAAACAACACCAGCAACTGAAAAGTCATAACGCGAGGCGTCTCCAAAATCGTTTGGTTAATGGCCCTAAAGGCTCGTTACTGTCGGATAATATATTAAATTTTTTTGTTACGTCAATAGGGTTGACCCGTTCAAGCGCTCATCCCTTGATGACCGCGATGGGCGAAAGCCGGGCCACCTTTTTGGCAATACCGGCATTGTGAACAATGGAAACCACTTTGTCCACATCTTTATAGGCGATAGGCGCTTCTTCGGCCAAACCCGAAAGACTTCCCGATTGTACGAGAATGCCATCGGCTTCCAGTTTTTTTCTCAATTCGGCGCCCCGAACCATTTTTTTCGCCTGATGACGGCTCATCCGCCGGCCCGCGCCATGACAACACGAGCCGAAGGTCAAGCGCATCGCGGCTTCAGTGCCGAGCAGCACCCAACTGGCCGTTCCCATGGAGCCGGGCACCAAAACGGGTTGCCCGATATCCCGATAATCCGGGGGTACCTCGGGCGCGCCCGGCCCAAAGGCACGGGTTGCCCCTTTTCGATGAACGCAGAGCGTTAGTTTTTTGCCCTCAATGTCATGGGTTTCAATCTTGGCCATGTTATGGGCGATATCATAAATTTGATACACTTTGTGCGCTTGGATTTTGCCCGCCAGCGCCAGGGAGAAACTTTCGCGAATGCGGTGGGCCAAAACCTGCCGGTTGGCAAAGGCGAAATTGGCCGCTGCGTTCATGGCTGCCAGATAATCCATGCCTTCGGGACTGCTCACCGGCGCGCACACCAGTTCCCGATCCGGCAGGTTGATGCCGTATCGGTGTACGACGTTTTGAAACCGCTTCACATAATCACCGCAAACCTGGTGCCCCAGCCCGCGGGAGCCGCAGTGAATTTGAACCACCACCTGTCCGGCAAAAAGACCCATGCGGTCAGCGGCTTTTGAATGAAATATTTCATCAACGACATCGATCTCGATAAAATGGTTGCCGGCCCCCAAGGTTCCCATCTGGTCCCGTCCCCGGTCTTTGGCGCGCGAACTGACCGCTTCGGCCGATGCGCCGGCGAGGCATCCCTTTTCCTCGGTTCTCTCAAGATCGGACGCCGTGGCAAAGCCTTTTCCCAGCGCCCACCGGGCACCCTCATGAAGCACGCGATTCAGCTCCTTGTCGTTGAGACGAAGGATACCACCTTTTCCGACCCCGCTCGGGCAATGGGTATCAATAAGGGATAATAACGGTGAGAGATAGGGAGCTATCTCTTCACGGCTGATGCGGGTGCCGAGCAGACGCACGCCGCAGTTGATATCATAGCCCACCCCGCCCGGTGAAATAACGCCGTCCGGCAGTTGCGTGGCCACGACCCCGCCGATCGGAAATCCATATCCCTGATGAATATCCGGCATGGCCAGCGCGGGCGCCACAACGCCGGGCAACACGGTGGTATTGACCAATTGATCGAGACTGTTGTCTTTTATCAGATCCCCGATCAATGCCGGGTCCGAATAAAACCGGGCGGGAACCCGCATGTCCTTGCGAAACGATGCGGGCACTTCAAAGCAATTCGCATTGATTTGTAAAATATCCCGTTGGGTAACCATCATGCGCTCTCCGTGTTTACGCGTTGGGTTCGCCGGTGCGGCAAATTACACATCAAATACCACCGTGGCTTCCAGTCCCCGGGCGGTTTGCTTGATGGCAAGGTTATGATAGGTGACCGCTTTTATGGTGCGCTTCAAGGGACCGGATAACCGGCCCGAGACGGTGGCGGTCAGGCTGGTTTCCGAAATCGAGTGAATCAAAAAGGAATTAAAAACAGCCCCTTCCGATTCCGCCCAGTAGGCCAGTTCGCTTAACCATTCCACCAGCAGACCTTCCGCATCCGGCGCTGATACCGATACGTCACGACGCTCGGGGACGGATGCAGCCATTGGGGCATCGCACATCAACGCGCTCATGCCGGCCGCAGCATTGCGCATGAGCGCGTCAAGGTCTTTTCCACGAACGCGCAAGGCCAGATCCGCCGTATGAATCATCTCTTTAACGCCACTGGAAGCGTCTTTTCGGTATTTTTTCTGAATCATGGTGACAGGTTTCCGACAAAATGGAACGAGAGGGTAAAAAGCCGCCGAAATTACATCAGGGAATCACCGGTGCATCGGTGGTTACGTAAGCGTGCAACGGCGCGCAAGTGCGCATGGATTCATAGAGGCTGATGCCGACGGCGGTGGACAGGTTCAGGCTGCGAATGGCGGATGTAATCGGTATATAATAAGAACGGTCCGGGTAGCGGGAAAGAATCGTTGCCGGAAGCCCCTTGGTTTCAGAACCGAAGATCAGAAACAGCCGTTGCGGGCTGGGCATGGCCCAAAACGGTTTGGTTCCGATCTTTGAAAACAGAACTACTTCCTCTTTCATAACCGACAAATGCCGGACAAATGTATCGAAATCCGGCCAGATGCCGGGATTCACATGGCGCCAATAATCAAGACCTGCCCGCTTCACCTGTTTATGGTCCAGCGAAAAACCGAGCGGCTCTATCAAATGCAGGCGCGCGCCTCCGCCCAGGCAAGTCCGGCCGATGTTGCCCGTATTCCAATGAATTTCCGGCGCAATCAGGACCACATGGCGTTGCATGGCGGGTTCTGGTGACTGATATGAAGATGGCGCCATTAAAGAAAAAACCTCGAAAGATATGCTTGCGTAATATCCGAATTATCGGCACAATGCAACCATCGAATGCTGCAGCGGACCGATCCATTGTTGAAAATATTCCAAGCCGGTCTTAAAACTGTTTCAGGTTACGCTGCCATCCATCAGAAGCAAAAGACCGGGTGTAAAGAGGCCGCCAATGATCATCGACTTTCATACGCATATTTTCCCAAAGGAAATCAGAACCCAACGGGGCGCATACTTTGATGGTGAACCGGAATTCAAACTGCTTTATGATTCCCCGAAATCAAGTCTTGTCGGTGCCGACGAAATCATCGCGGCCATGGACCAAAACGGGGTGGATAAATCGGTAGTGTTCGGTTTTCCTTGGCACCAATCAAAACATTTCATTCGGCATAATAATTATATTCTGGAGGCGATTTCCCGCTACCCGGACAGACTGATCGGCTTTTGTTGTTTGGATCCGTTTCATCAGGGGGCTTCCGCCGAGGCGGCGCGTTGCCTGGCGGCCGGGTTGAGCGGCATTGGTGAGCTGGCCTTCTACCAGACGGGGTTTGACCCCGAAACCGTGTCGCGATTGGCGCCGCTCATGGCACTTAGCCTGGAGAACAACACGCCCGTATTAATTCATACCAATGAGCCGGTCGGCCATATGTATCCAGGCAAAGCGCCCGTCCAGCTAAGCCAAATTTATCAAATGGTGAAAGCCTTTCCGCAAAATCCCATCGTTTTGGCGCATTGGGGCGGCGGTATCTTTTTTTATCAGCTGATGAAAAAGGAAGTCAAAGACGTATTGGCGAATGTCTATGTGGACACGGCGGCCTCTCCCTTCCTTTATGATCCGGCCGTTTTTGAAATCGCCGTTCGGATTATCGGCGCCGGGAAAATTCTTTTCGGCAGCGATTTCCCGCTGCTGCCGCCGGCAAGATACTTCAAGGCGCTTGATCCTCTTGAGTTAACTTCGGCGGACCGGAAGAAAATCTGCGGCGCAACGGCTGCAATGCTTTTGGGATTGAAAGAGGAGGTTTAAATTCGAAAATTGCTGCGCCAATAATAAATTGACAAGCCTTTTCATTATGCTTTATTAATCATCCCACCAATAACGGATTCAGATCAAAGGGAAAAACCACCACTTTGAATTTTCGCCCCGCCATGACCTATTCAAACCTCACTGAAAAAGAATTTCTGCTATTTAAAAATCTTGTGTACGACAAATGTGGCATTAATCTGCATGAAGGCAAAAAAGAACTGGTTCGAGCGCGGCTTGGAAAACGGCTTCGGGAACATAAGTTTACCCATTTCAACCAGTATTATCAGTTCCTGATGGAAGAAGATGACTCCGGTCAGGAATTGGTGAGAATGCTGGATGCCATTTCAACCAATTTGACCAGTTTTTTCAGAGAATCCAAGCACTTTGATTTTTTACAACGGGAGGCGTTACCGGATTTGATGAACACCTCCCGAGCACTTTCCTCAAAAGGCATCCATCTGTGGAGCGCTGGCTGTTCCAGCGGTGAAGAGCCTTATACGCTCTCTATTTGCCTGCAGGAGCACATGGCGGCAACGCAGGTTTTTGACTATAAAATTCTGGCAACTGACATTTCAACCCGGATGCTTTCCGTGGCCGCGGCAAGCGTATACCATCAAAACCAAGTCGGCAATATGTCTAAGCAGTTATTACAAAGATATTTTCAGCGGGGCCAGGGAAAATGGCTTCAGCATGTTCGGCTGAAATCCGATATAAGAAAAACCGTTGAATTTAAGCGGTTCAACTTGATGGAACCGTTTCCGAACAAGAATTTTTTCCACATCATTTTTTGTCGGAACGTGATGATATATTTTGATAAAAAAGTCCAAGAAGCCGTGGTTAATAAATTTTATGATGCACTTGCGGATGGGGGCTATTTATTTATCGGCCACTCGGAAAGCTTGATGGGTACCCGCCATCAATTTCAATATATCAAGCCGACAATCTATAAAAAATAATTGGCACTTTTGATCTAAAAAATTAAAGTTCCGGCGGCACTTGGCATACACTCAGGAGTGAGAGAATGGAAAAAATCAAATTAAATCTTGAAAAACTTGCGTTGCGCGTCGTTACCCTTGAAGCCGGGGATATCCCGGCCATGGGAGAAATTTTAAATTCTCTTGCATCACTAAGCCAAGAGGCGCCATCTTTGAACAATGATCAATTTTTATGTATTCTCCTTGGCTTAAAGGAATACACGGAACGTCTTATCCTGGACCAGGAGAGCGATGTGAAACCCGTCGAGGATGGGATTACGACCCTTCAGGAAATCTATCGGGCCGTCGAAAAAGGGGAAGATTATCGTCAGGACGCAGAGGCGTTGCTAAATCGGTTGGGCGTATCAATTTTGCCGCCGCCGGCAAAGACGGATGCGGAACTCAAAAACGCCGAGTCACAGATTTTCTCCACGCCGGACAGCCTGGAGAACGATATTGCCGCTGAAAAGGAGGCGAGCCGCCAGCGAGCGAATTTGAATGAGGAAGATATTCAAATCCTCGGTGACTTTGTTTTGGAATCGATGGAAAATCTTGAAAGTATAGAAATTAATCTGGTCGACCTGGAGCAGGATCCGACAAACTCGGAAACGATCAACGCCATCTTTCGTCCTTTCCATACCGTGAAGGGTGTTTCAGGGTTTTTAAATCTCAAAAAGATCAATAGGCTATCCCATTGCACCGAGAACCTGCTCGATAGTGCTCGGCAAGGGGAATATAAAATTAACGACGCGATTGTGGATGTGATTCTTGAATCGGTTGATTTTCTCAAACGACTTGTCAATCAAGTGGAGGCAAGCGTTGCGGAAGGCTCTTCAGACCTGGAAGGCGGTATCGATGTTGAGGGGATTATCGTTAAGGTCAACGATGCCCATAAAGTGGCCGTATCGGAAAATATTCCGCTTGGCGAGCGACTGATTCAAAAGGGCGTGGTGAAAGAAGAGGCCGTTGAGACCAGTCTGGAAAAGCAAAAGACCGAGCCCCAAAAAAAGATCGGGAAAATCTTAATCGAGGAAAAATCGGTTGCATCCAAAGAGGTTATCTCTGCGCTTCGGGACCAGAAAAAAGCGGGCATCATCGAGCATCAAGTCAAGGTGGATACGCATAAGCTCGACAACCTGATCGATCTGACCGGCGAGCTCGTTATTTCCCAGTCGATGCTGCGGCAAAACACTTCGATTCAAGGGCTTGCTGATCAGCAGCTTCATCAGAACTTCAGCCAGTTGAACCAGATCGTATCGAGCCTGCAAAAAATTACCATGTCCATGCGAATGGTGCCCATCAAGAATACGTTTCAGAAAATGGTGCGCCTGGTTCGAGACTTGGCCAGAAACAGCGGCAAACAAGTCAACCTCGAAATGACCGGAGAAGAAACCGAGATCGATCGAAATGTCGTGGAGGAACTTTATGAACCCATGGTTCATATGATTCGAAATTCGGTGGACCATGGCCTGGAGACGCCTGCGGAAAGACGGGCGATGGGTAAAAATGAAAAAGGATTGGTCCATCTGCGGGCTTATCATAAGGGCGGCAATATTATCATTGAGATTGAAGACGACGGCCGGGGGTTGAATAAAGAGCGAATCATCGAAAAAGCAATCAGCACCGGATTGATCGAATCCGAAGCCGGCATGTCGGATTCCGAAATTTTCGAGCTTATCTTTCATCCGGGCTTTTCCACTGCCCAGCAGATCACGGATGTTTCCGGCAGGGGCGTCGGCATGGATGTGGTGAAAAAAGGAATCGAAAAACTGCGCGGACGCCTGGATGTCCAGTCGACTCAGGGTCAGGGAACGACGGTGATCATCAGCCTGCCGCTGACACTGGCGATTATTGAAGGCATGCTGGTTCGGGTCGGAAAGGAACGCTATATCCTTCCGACCATGGCCATTCTTGAATCCTTTAAGCCGAAAAAGAAGGACTATTACACGGTTAAAGGCAAAGGCGAGATGGTGATGGCCCGGGGAAAGCTGATTCCGTTGATACGAATCGATTCCTTGTTCGGCATCGAGGGGGACGCAAAAGATCCGTGGGATGGCTTGGTGGTGGTGGTGGAGAACAAGGAAGAGCAGCGGGGGTTGCTCCTTGACGAGCTTTTGGGGCAGGAAGAAATTGTGATCAAAAGCCTTGGAGAGGCGTTGAAACACACCAAGGGGCTTGCCGGCGGCGCGATACTGGGCGATGGGCGCGTGGGATTGATTCTGGATATGGCCGGACTCTTCGAAATTTCAGAAAAGCAGCCGTGGAATGAACTTGTTAAAAAGGCCAAAGTTTCGACAGCGGATTAAGGTAAAAGGCGCAGGCAAATGATGGGCTTGGCGAAGAAATCAAGCGGGGAGTTTTAGTGAACATAATCGTAGGTGTTTCAGATATGAAGGCCAGCAAGGATCCGGACGCCGTGCTGGTGACTTACTCGCTCGGCTCATGCATCGGGGTGGCGGTTTATGATCCGGTCGCGAAAGTCGGCGGTCTTTTGCATTATATGTTGCCTGAAGCAAGCCTGGATGAAGAAAAAGCAAGGAATAACCCCTTTATGTTTGCCGACTCCGGAATCCCGCTTTTGTTTAAGACAACCTATCAGTTGGGCGCGGCAAAACAGCGCCTGCGAGTGGTGGTGGTGGGGGGCGCCCAGATTCTGGATCAAAAAGGGTTTTTTAATATCGGCAAGCGAAATCACATGGCCCTTCGAAAGTTATTCTGGAAAAACAAGGTGATGACCGATTACGAAGAAGTCGGCGGCAATGTCAACCGAACGATTCGGTTGAACATCGGCACAGGGGATATGCTGTTGAAGGTTTCAGGCCAAGAGGAAAAAAAGATATGACCGCTATTCAAGAGTTGATTAAAGAAATCAAAAGCTTGAAGCCAATTCCGCAAATTGCCAATCAAATTATGCAAATTGCGGAAGATCCCGATGCTTCCCTATCGGAAATCGCGGATATTATATTATTTGACCCGATTATTACGGCCAACCTGTTGCGGACCTGCAACTCGGCGTATTTTGCACTTCCCCGCCGCATCGATTCCGTTCATGAGGCGGTGTCATTGCTCGGCCTTGAGCAGATTGTGGATGTGGTGCTGCTCAAAAGCGGGGTGGAAAATTTAAAGAACAAGCAGGAAGGTTACGGCTTAAATGAAGGCGATTTATGGCGCTATTCGGTTTCTTCGGCGTTGATCGCCAGGGAAATCGCCACACGCAAAGGTGTCAAGAACAAACAACTTATTTTTACGGCGGCGCTTTTAAAGGATATCGGCAAGGTGATTCTAGACCGATTCGTGGCCGGTGCGTTTCACAATATACAGGAATTGGTTCAGCAAAACGGTTATAGTTTCATGGAAGCGGAAAAGAAAGTAATCGGCGTGGACCATGCCGAACTGGGCGGCCTTGTCGCGAGCAGCTGGAATTTCAGTGAGAAAATGGTTTACATCATTCGCAACCACCATCTGGCAAATGAAGCGGCCCGACAGGATTTGGAGTGCAGCATTGTATACCTGTCGGACATTCTTTGCATGATGATGGGCATTGGCGTCGGTTCGGACGGCCTTGCCTACCGGTTTCATGATGATGTCATCAAATCGCTCGGGTTTTCGGAAAAGGAGTTGCTGGAAATCATTGCCGGCTTTGGCGAAAATATGTCCAAAGTCGAAGATCTTATTCGTTCGGTATAGTCGGGAGCCCCTGGTCGAAGGGGTGTAATGGAGATGAACATGCGGCGGTTAATGCATATCCTGAACACATATGAAAAATTGGCAAGCAAGTGCGGGGGAAGCTATGGCATTTAAAATGTTGGTGGTCGATGACTCGCTCCCCATGCGGTCGATTGTTATTCGCACAATCAAAGCATCGGGTTTTTCGGATGCCGAATTTTTACAGGCCGGCAATGGGAAAGAGGCGCTGGAGATATTGGCGAACGAATGGGTCGATCTGGTCGTAACCGACTACAATATGCCGGATATGAATGGCATGGAGCTTATCCAGGAGATGAAAAAGGATGATATCCTTCATGCCATACCGGTGTTGGTGGTCACCACCGAAGGCAGCCAGCAAAAGGCGGGGGAGTTTATCGAAAAGGGAGCGGCGGGCTATGTCAAAAAACCGTTCACGCCTGAAGCGATCCGCGACCACATTACCAAGATATTAGGAGAAGTGGGAGATGAAGGAAGCGCTGAAGAAGGCGATGACGACCTCGATTTCTGAGGTACTGGAAACGATGTTTTTCATGACCATTGATGTCAATGAAAACGCCGCGACGGAGGCATTTCTCGGAAAACCGGGAGAGCATCCGTTTGCCAGCAGAATATATTTTCAGGGTAAATTGTCCGGATATTTTCTTCTCATGATACCGGAAGAAATTCTTCGGGTGATGACCGAGACGTTTATGGGGGTGGATGCGGCCGATGTTACAGTAACGCATTTGAACGGCACGATTCAGGAAGCCATCAATATGATTGCCGGCAACACCTTCAGCACCTTTGACAACACCGCCGTTTTTGATCTCGGCATTCCGGAATTAATTGATTTTAATTTAATTCCAAGCCGTTGTCCGAAAGAGACCCCGGAAGATCATTTCTTATTGGTTGAAACCTTTGCCGGCAACCTTGGCCTGAAAATCTGTTTCACGACCGAATGACGTTTACGGATTTTGATGGGGCATATGGAAAAAAACATAAAAGTATTAGTGGTGGATGACTCGGCCATCGTGAGAAAGGTGTTTACCGAAGAGCTTTCCAAGGAAAAAGGTATCGAGGTAATCGGTTCGGCCCCGGACCCTTATATCGCAAGGGATAAGATTGTGAAGCTGAGGCCCGATGTCATTACCCTGGACATCGAAATGCCACGAATGGACGGAATTACGTTTTTAAAAAAGCTCATGCGGTATTTCCCGCTGCCGGTCATCATTGTCAGCTCTCTGACCCCCAAAGGCAGCAAATTGGCGCTGGAGGCGCTCGCCAGCGGTGCGCTGGAAGTGGTCTCGAAACCATCGGCATCTTATTCCGTCGGTGATATGAGTATTCAACTGGCGGATAAAATCAGGGCTGTGGCCCAGATTAAGGTGGCGGCCAGAACCGCCGAGGCGGCGGCGTCCACAAAGACTTCGGAGCGCAAGGTCGCTGTCCATGCAATGCTGGAAACAACCAATAAAATCATTGCGATCGGCGCCTCAACGGGCGGAACGGAAGCGCTAAAAGCCGTTTTGCTTCGGCTGCCGTCCACGACGCCGGGCATTTTGATCGTTCAGCACATGCCGGCCAAATTCACCACCTCGTTTGCCGAACGGTTAAATGATCTGTGTGACATGACGGTAAAAGAGGCCGAGGATGGTGATTCGGTATCAAACGGCGTGGCGCTGATTGCTCCCGGAAATTATCACATGCTGCTCAGGCGAAGCGGCGCACGGTATTATGTCAATGTCAAACAAGGCCCTCTGGTTCACCATCAACGGCCGTCCGTGGACGTGCTGTTTCAGTCGGTCGGTGATTATGCGGGCAGCAACGCCCTGGGGATTATTCTGACCGGCATGGGCGCAGACGGTGCGGATGGCTTGCTGCATATGAAAAATTGCGGCGCCCGGACCATTGCGCAGGATGAAAAAAGCTGCGTTGTTTTCGGCATGCCGAAGGAAGCCATTAAACTCGGTGGTGTCGACAAGATCGTGCCGTTGAATGATATCGCTCAAACCGCAGTCAACATGCTGGCCGGCTGATCGAACCGGCTTCTGTTTACCCGATCCGCTGTAACGTCGCGATAATATCTTTCAGCGCCTCGCGGTGTGCATCCGGAACCATGAGGCAAGGCATGGGCCGGTTTGCGATCAGTCCCCCCTCGTCACCGGAAAGCATCGCGGATTCGTATTTTTGGCGATTGGCCTTTTCGGCCATCCATGGGATTAAATCAATCAGGTTTCCGGTCAGTCCATTCCGATCCGCATGTTCAATGACCTGCATGAACACCGTGTTGACCGTCAGCACAAAGGAGGGGATTTCCGCGCATCCGATAGCACTGCATTTTTGGCTGGAAAGAAGACACCGGCACCCGAAGGGGCGAAGGGAATAGATCGAGCAGGCCGCCTGGTGAAGAAACGGGCATTTACCCCATGACGGGTCGCTTTCTTCCTCGGGGACCGGCTCCCCCCGCAGGCACAATTGGGCTAACCGGTTGGTGGTGATGGTGGGCCGAAAGCGTTTTTGCCCTGATAGCGATTCTAACTTATGAAATAAGGTTGTATCCCCTTTTCCCGTCAAGTGTGCGACAAGTGAATACGCTTCCAGGGTGGTCAGCGTCACATTACAGGTGCAGCAATCCGAGCAATATTTTTCGCAAACCATGTTCAGTGTGGCGGTAAACTGATCGTACACCGCATAAATCCGGTTCAGTATCTTTATTTTTTGTTGGATGGGCGCCATTTCATCTCCATGAAGGGGGCCTTGCTTTCATCGGGACTTCTCCGCAGGGCAATCGCATGTAACCCCTAGCCCGCTTCAGCCTTGAGAAAAATCGGATTCCAACTGCGGCAAACTCACGCGGCAACGCGTTCAAACAGTGCCGCAGCTTCCATCCGATCCCCCTCAAGGCTTTCGCTCCCGGCAGTCCATTTCTGCATGCGATTGCCCTGAACTTCTCCGGCAATCGTCTTGACAAGCCTATCCCTGGCCCATTACAAAACAAAAGGGCTTTTCGCCTTTATAGCATGTTTGCCTGCATACGCAACGCATAACGCTTTATCACCCTTAATAACCGGAGGTCGGTATGACGAGTCCCGTGTATTTCATTGATTTACGCGCCACTTACCAGGAAAATGTATTGAATAAACTCGGCCGTCTGATGGAAACCGCCGGACTATCGAAGTGTCTTGCGCCCCGGGATCTTGTGGCCGTAAAACTCCATTTCGGAGAGCCGGGCTGCACCGCGTTTGTCCGTCCCGTCTTTGTCAGAAAGATCGTGAGTGTCATTAAGGAAAATAAGGGCGATGCCTTTCTCACGGACGCCAACACGCTCTATGTCGGAAAGCGCAGTCTTGCGCCGGAGCACTTGACCTCAGCCGTTCAAAACGGGTTTTCTTATTCCGTGGTGGAGGCGCCGCTCATTATTGCCGACGGGTTGCGCGGTAGCAGCGAAACGGCGGAGCCCGTGTCGGGAAAGCATTTTAAGCGCGTTTATATCGGTGCGGAAATTGCGAACGCGGATGCGCTCGTTTCCGTTGCACACTTTAAAGGGCACGAACTCACGGGCTTTGGCGGCGCACTGAAAAACATCGGCATGGGCAGCGCCAGCCGACGGGGCAAATTGGCTCAGCACGCCGCAGTAGCGCCCAAAATCAAGCCGAAAAAATGTGTCGGCTGTGGTGATTGCGTGGTTCATTGCGTGTCCGGCGCCATTTCGCTGGTGAAAAAGAAGGCTGTCATCGATCCCGAAAAATGCATCGGCTGTGGCCAGTGTATTATCGTGTGCCCGAACGAGGCGCCCGCGATTCAATGGGATGCGTCCATGGCGGTGTTTCAGGAAAAGATGATCGAATACGCATGGGGGGTTCTCAATAGGAAGAAAAACAAGGTGTTATGCTTGAATTTTTTAACTGATATTTCGCCGGCTTGCGATTGCGTGCCGTTGAGCGATGCGCCGATCGTCAAAAATATCGGCGTGCTGGCAAGTACGGACCCGGTGGCCATCGACCAGGCGTCTGCGGATCTGGTCAATGGCGAGCCGGCATTGGCAGGCACCTGCCTGGAAAAAAACCATCCGGCGGGAGCGGATAAATTCAAAGGACTATATCCCGAGATCAACTGGGAAATTCAGCTCGACTACGCTGAAAAGATGGGCTTGGGAACACGAACCTATCAACTGAATAAAATATAGTGATGCAACCGTTGGAAATTGCATCCTGCTTGTCCGCGGCACGAACCAGAATTACGCTCGGATATTCCGCATTCGTTGCAGCGAGGGTGGCACCTAAATCCAAATCGTGAGCAAATATAACATATCCATACTGCCATCTCTTTGCTGTGCGCATGGCCGGCGATTAACTTTGACGGAATCCCGGTGTTCCTGTTGACAATGCGCCGGTGAACGCTTATAACCTACACAATTGAGAACTTATTTAACTGAAAGGGATATTCACAATGGCGGAAGGTTTGCTTGAAATTGATGACGCGAGTTTTGATTCAGAGATTCTTCAATCTGACAAACCTGTATTGGTAGATTTTTGGGCGCCGTGGTGCGGCCCCTGCCGGGCAATTGGCCCTATCGTTGAAGAACTCGCCGGCACTTACGGCACACAGATAAAATTCGCAAAATGCAATGTGGATGACAACCCTGTTACACCGGGCAAATATGGTATCAAAGCCATTCCGACCCTGATCTTTTTCAAAGGCGGACAGGTAAGTGAACAAATCACCGGCATGGTCGCCAAATCAAAGCTGGAAGAGGTTATCACCAAACTGATTTAACAAATGGATTAAATGACACAAGTCGAATACGATCTGCTCATTATCGGCGGAGGTCCGGCCGGACTAACCGCCGGTCTTTATGCGGCTCGCGCCCGGTTGAAGGTCTTGCTTATTGAAAAGCTCGTTCCGGGCGGCCAAATGGTCATCACCGACCGAATCGATAATTATCCGGGGTTTCCCGAAGGCATTAGCGGCCCGGAATTATCCCTGCTTATGAAATCACAAGCAGAGCGCTTCGAACTGAACATCGAAACCAACGAGGTGCTTTCCCTTGAAATAACCGGCCAGGTCAAAACGGTGCGTGTCAGCGATCGGGCGATTAAGAGCAAGGCGATCATTATTGCAACGGGCGCCTCGCCGAAGCACCTGGGCGTACCCGGAGAAGCTGAGTTTTGGGGAAAGGGTGTTTCCACCTGTGCCACCTGTGACGGGCCGTTTTATACAGGCAAAACGGTGGTCGCAGTGGGCGGCGGCAATACTGCACTGAAGGAAAGTGTTTTTCTGTCCCGGTTTGCGGAAAAAATCTATCTGGTTCATCGCCGGAATAGCTGGCGGGCTGAAGCGATTATGCAAGAGCGTGTCCGTGCTATTGACAAAATCGAACCGATCTGGAACACCGTATTAACCCGAATCGACGGGGAAGGGATAGTAAAAAGCGCCACTGTAAAGAACCTGACCACCGGCGATACGCGGGCGCTGAATGTCTCTGCTTGTTTTATCTGGATCGGCATAAAACCCAATCTCTTTTCCGTTGGAAATGTGATCGGTACGGATAAAGCGGGTTTTATTTTAACGGATCCGCTGATGAGGACCTCTTTGCCCGGTATCTTTGCCGCGGGAGATATTCGGTCGGTTCCCACGCGCCAAATCGCCGGGGCCGTAGGCGATGGTGCCATGGCGGCGCATTCGGCACAACAATATATCGAAGGTAATGTGTAATATGACAAAACGCTTAATGGCGCTATGCCTTACATCCCTGCTGGTTTTCACCGGTTGCGGATCAAGCCAGCCAAAACCTGAGGAAAGAACCGCCGCCGAGCTTTATGATGAAGGCATCGCCGAATTGGAAAGCGGCGGCTATCAACTCTCGATAGAACTTTTTACCAAAATCAAAGACTGGTATCCTTTCAGCAAACACGCCGTAACGGCTGATCTGAAAATAGCGGATGCCCACTTTGGTTTGCAAGCCTATGACGAAGCGGCAATGGCCTATGAAAACTTTGCCAGCCTTCATCCTCGAAACGAGGCCGTGCCATATGCCATCTATCGGATCGGCAACTGCTATCTTGAACAGGTGAACGGGATTGATCAGGATCAAACCTACGCCAAAAAGGCGCACGATTCGTTTCAGCGCCTGCTGAATCAATTTCCGGACAGCGAATATAAACACCCTGCTGAAGCTGCCATTAAAATTTGCCGCAAAAGCATTATCGCAAATGAAATATACGTTGCGAAATATTATCTGAAAATGAAAAATTACAAAGCGGCGTTGATTCGGTTTAAAGATGCCTTGAACATGTATCCGGATATCGGCGCGCAGTTTGACGCACTCGGGTATATCGCCTCGTGCGAAACCGCGCTGGCCCAAGCCAAATCGGAAGGAACACCTGCGGAGGCATCCCCGGAAGCACCGCAAACCAATTAGATTTCACGGGCTAAAAAAACCTTTACAGGCTTGGTTTTTTAATGTAAAAGCCCACATCCTCGTTCAGCTGGTTGAATCTCTGTGATAATTCTCGGTGAATGGTGGACAACTAATTGATAACACAAAAAAACGATTCCCATTCGGGAATTCAAGGAGATAAAAAATGTCAAAACAATGTGATATTTGTGGGAAAAAGCCTCTGGTCGGTTGCAGCGTAAGCCATGCCCATAACGTCAATAAGCGCCGGTTTAACCCAAACCTTCAGCAAGTTCGCGCCAATATTAACGGACACGCAAAGAAAATCACCGTTTGCACCAACTGCATTCGTTCCGGTCGCGTGACAAAAGCGGCCTAACCGGCGATCCGGTTGACGCGCTGCACCTGCTTGACCCGTCTAATTGCCGCCATCACCGATTCCAGTTGTGCCGTATTTTCCACTATAACGGTAAAATCGAGCACCACCGGTCCCATGCCGCGAGAACCGGCATCAGCGGCCAGAATATCGGCACCCTGCTTGCTGATAACTGCGGCCACATCCGCCAGCAGGCCGATTCTGTCCTCTGAACGAACCCTGATTTTTACCGGATAGGTTTCCCTGGACTGCCCGCTCCAGGAAACTTCTATTCGCCGATCCGGGTTCATTTTCATGGCGTTCACACAACCGATCCGGTGAACGCTCACCCCATGGCCTTGCGTTATATATCCCACGATGTCATCCCCGGGGACCGGCCGGCAGCATTGGCCGAACCGGATCAGAATATCATCGATCCCCTTAACCAACACACCGGATCTGTCCTTTTTCTTTTTGACCGGGCGGTTGAGTTTGTTTAAAAGGGTTGGGGCTTCTTCCTCAAGCGTCTCTTTGGGTTCAAATTTTCGCACCACCTGCAACGGCGTGATTTTGCCATACCCCACGCCGGCAATCAGATCCTCGACTTGCTTGAACCCGAACCCGGCAACCACTTCCGCCATTTTTTCCGATTTCACCAGGGTATTGAAATTCAGCCGCTGTTTTCGAAAGGCTTTTTCCAATATCTCCCTGCCCAGTGTCAGACTTCGCTCCATATCCTGGGTTTTGATCCATTGGCGGATGCGGCTTCGGGCCTTAACGGTCTTTACGAAATTCAGCCAGTCCTTGCTGGGATGATGGCCCTTGGTCGTCAAAATGGACACCATCTCGCCGGTTTTCAGCTCATATTGCAGGGGCACCATGCGCCCATCGACTTTCGCACCGGTACAGGTATTTCCCACCTCGCTGTGAACCATATACGCAAAATCAACGGGGGTGGCGCCCTTGGGCAATGTCTTAATCTCACCGTCCGGCGTGAACACATACACTTCGTCCGGGAAAAGATCGATTCGGACATTTTCGAGAAACTCGACGGGGTCTTGAAAATTCGCCTGATTTTCCACCAGATTTTGAATCCAGCCGAACACGCTGGTCATTTTTTCATCGGCCGGTTTTCCCTCTTTATAGCGCCAATGCGCGGCGATCCCCGATTTGGCGACCTTGTCCATCTCCCAGGTTCGAATCTGCACTTCCAGCCGCTCGCCGTAAGGACCGATCACCGTAGTGTGCAGTGACTGGTACATGTTGGGTTTGGGAAATCCGATATAATCCTTGAATTTTTTGGGAATCGGTTTCCACATGGCGTGAATATGCCCCAATACCTCGTAACATTGGGGAATTGTGTCCAGAATAATCCTTAAGGCAAAGATATCGTAAATCTCTTCAAAGGGCAGGTTCTGAGTCACCATTTTATGGTAGATGCTGTAGAAATTTTTGTATCGGCCCTGTATTTCGCACTTCAGGTTGTTTTCCCGCATCTTGTGTTGAACCAGGCCTTTGACTTTCCGAATATATTTCTCCCTCTCGGAAAGATCCTTATTGATCCGGCTTTCAATATCCGCGTAGACATCTGGATGAAGGTATTTAAAGGCCGTGACATCCAACTCGTTTTTGATCCAGTATATGCCGAGCCGGGCGGCAATGGGCGAATAAATATCCCGTGTTTCAGATGCCATGCGAATTCGTATGGGTTCGTCGTAATACGGCAGGGATCTCATATTGTGAAGCCGGTCGGCCAGCTTGACCAGAATCACGCGAAGATCATCGGCCATGGCCAAAACCATTTTTCGAATATTTTCAGCCTGTCTGGCCCGAAGAGAGTCTCCAAGGGGCAGGCCGCTGATCCGGGTGACGCCCGAGACGATGCGCAACATTTCCGGACCAAACATCTCCCGAAGCGTTTCAGGAGTGGTGCGTGTTTTTTCCAGCACATCGTGCAGCAACCCGGCCGCCACGCTGATCGCATCGAGATTCATCTCCGCCAGAATTCGGGCAATCTCCAGGCAGTGCGACAGGTAAGGCTCGCCGGACACACGCGTCTCGCCTTCGTGAACCTTGGCCGCAAAGATGTAAGCGCGCTCCACCAGGGCAATATCGGTTTCCGGAAAATTCTCAAGCAACCGATCGGTTATCTCTCCAATTCGAACCATGAATCAGGCGTCTTTCAATCGTTAATAGGCTTTTGCGAAAATCACCCGGCCGGGGCTGGGTTTTCCGCAGTAAATGCAAGTTCCCGGTATTTTTTGAGCCGAAAAGGGGAGGCACCGGATGGTGACGCTCAAGTCTTCCTTGATGGCCGCTTCACAGGCGCTTTCCCCGCACCAGTGAGAAGACGCAAACCCGCCGTGAATTTCGGGCTTTTCCTGGTTTTTCGGTGTAAAAAAATCGTAAAACAAGCCGCGCTCATCAATGTCATGCGTATTGTTTTTAAGAAAACCGGCTGCCCGGTTAAAAAGATTCTTCTGAATGTCATTCAGAAGATTCGCGATGTCGGCAACAAACTGTTCCCGTTTCATGCTGGTCTTCTCTCGAAGGCCTTTATCTCGTCGGGCAAAGAAGACCGCGTCCTCTGCCATGTCTCTCGGGCCCACTTCCACGCGCACCGGAACCCCTTTTTTAATCCATTCCCACCCCCTGGCGCCACCGATCTCCCGGTCATCAATTTGCACCCGGACCGGCTGATCATGATACCGTTGCGCTTTTAGTTCCTCGGCCAGCCGCGTCACATAGGCTATGACATCGGCCCGCTCCGTTTCTTTTCTGACGACGGGTAACAGCACGATATGGGCGGGCGCCACCCTT
This sequence comes from Desulfobacterales bacterium, assembly GCA_034003325.1. NCBI lineage: Bacteria > Pseudomonadati > Thermodesulfobacteriota > Desulfobacteria > Desulfobacterales > Desulfobacterales bacterium. The sequence goes on along the minus strand of JAVEYW010000001.1, from coordinate 395,258 downwards.
GGTGGCAATATAATCCCGTCATCATCCGCATGCGCCATGATCAGCCCGCCGATCAGTCTGGTGGAAACACCCCAAGAGGTGGTCCAGGCGAATTCTTCCTTGCTGTCCGCGTTCTGAAACCGAATATTGGACCCCTTGGCGAAGTTTTGGCCCAGAAAATGGGATGTCCCGGCCTGAAGCGCCTTTTTATCCTGCATCATGGCTTCAATACAATAGGTGTCCACGGCGCCCGGAAACCGCTCGGAAGCGCTTTTGGCTCCCGGAATCACGGGAATGGCCAAATAGTCTTCCGCCATCTTTCGATAGACTTCGAGCATCATCAGCGTTCGTTGTTCGGCTTCTTCGGGGGTGGCATGAACCGTATGGCCTTCCTGCCATAAAAACTCGCTGGTTCTTAAAAAGGTTCGCGTCCGCATTTCCCAGCGGACCACATTGGCCCACTGATTGATGAGCAGGGGTAAATCCCGATAACTGCCGACCCATCTGGAAAACGAATCCCCGATAATCGTCTCTGAAGTCGGACGCACCACCAATGGTTCGGCCAGCGGGCCGGCCGGGACGAGTCCGCCATCGGGTCCCTTTTCCAGGCGATGGTGCGTCACCACGGCGCACTCTTTGGCAAAGCCCTCCACATGCTCCGCTTCTTTTTCCAGGAAACTCAAGGGAATAAACAACGGGAAATAGGCATTTTGCACACCGGTTTCCTTGAACATGCCATCCAGAATTTGCACCATGTTTTCCCACAAGGCATAGCCCCACGGCTTTATGACCATGCATCCGCGCACGGCGGATTTTTCGGCCAGATCCGAGGCCTTTACCACTTGCTGATACCACTCCGCATAATCTTCCATCCGCGTCGGTGAGATGGCTGTTTTTTCCTGATTTCCCATAGTTGTTCCCGTCCCTTTTTCCCTGTATGCGTATCAAAATCTAATATGATCCGATGTCATCAAACCCGTATCGGACATATGCAGTAACTGCAATCAATAGCCAATCCGAAACAATCTGCTATCAGCTATCAGCTATGAGCTATCAGCTATGAGCTATCAGCTATCAGCTATCAACTACCGTGCCTTCTCCTCAAGCTTTTCAATTTCTTCCAACAACACGTCCACTATCTTCTCCTGAGGAAACTTTTTAACCACGTTTCCCTTTTTAAAGAGAATGCCCATGCCATCACATCCGGTCACACCGATATCGGCCTCCCGCGCCTCGCCCGGTCCGTTGACCACACAGCCCATAATGGCCACTTTTACCGGGAGGGTCTTGGTCATCAATGCGTTTTCAGCCCGCGCTACGATATCAAATAAATCCAGGCTGCATCGGCCGCAAGTAGGGCAGGATATAATTTCTACCCCGCGGCGACGAATATCGAGCGCCCGTAGAATCTCATAGCCCACCCGAACTTCCTCCACCGGATCCCGGGTGAGACTGACACGAATCGTGTCGCCGATGCCTTCGGCCAGTAGCATGCCGATGCCGAGGGAAGATTTCACAATTCCGGGAAAAAGCCCGCCGGCTTCGGTAACGCCCACATGCAGGGGCAGGTCGGTCCGGGTGGACAGCAGCCGGTACGCCGCTACGGTTCGGTAAACATCCGATGCCTTGATAGAGATTTTAATCTCATGGAAATCCTGGTCCCGAAGCAGCGCCACATGACCCAGCGCGCTTTCCACCATGGCCTCGGCCGTCACGCCACCATATTTCTTCAAGAACTCTTTTTCCAGCGACCCGGCATTGACACCGATGCGAATGGGGAGTCCTCGCGCTTTGGCGCAATCCACCACCGCCTTGACCTTTCGGGTGCCGCCGATATTCCCCGGATTGATGCGCAGCCCGTCCGCTCCGGCCTCGGCGCTTTCGATGGCCAGCCGGTAATCAAAATGAATATCGGCGATCAGCGGAATACGAATCTCTTTTTTAATCCCCCGAATCGCCAGCGCGGCCGCTTGGTCCGGCACCGCGACCCGAACGATTTCGCAACCCGCCGATTCGAGCCGCTTGATCTGCGCCACCGTGGCCGCAACATCCTGCGTTTGCGTATTGGTCATGGACTGCACGCTAATCGGCGCCATATCCCCGACCGGAACACCCCCCACCATGATTCTTCGTGTCTTTTTACGCATTTCCATCGTCATTTTTTTTCAGGTCTTTCGATTCCATCTGCCTGCGCACTTAACTCCTGACTCTCAACTGTCTTCTTCTCTCTACCAAAGCCATCATCGTTATTCAAGGCGCTCGACACAACTTGTATTTCAGCTGTTTTCCTGTATAATTTTTTTCAACGTCACCCCATTCCCATGGATAGGAGAAAAACCGGATGAAACAGGAAAATGACAAGAACTTCGCCGATAAGCACACGGGCAAGACCCCGAATGCGAGAATCGAGGCGGAGATAACAACCAAGATCATCAACGGCGAATTACCCTGTGTTCTTGCATTTGATATAGCGACCCGGCTGAACATTAAACCGGCTGAAGTGGGCGTCACCTGTGATTTGATGAACCTTAAAATTTCAAAATGCCAGCTCGGCCTTTTTGGTTATCACCTGGAACATAAAGTGGCTAGCGGTAAAAAAGAGCCGGTCGCACTGCTGAAAGACGCCCTGATGGCCGCTCAATTCAATCATCGCATCACCTGTGAAACCGCCTGGAATATCGCGGCGGAGCTGAAGGTCGGAAAAATCGCCGTGGGAAACGGGTGCGAGGCCTTGGGGATTAAGATTAAAGCCTGTCAACTGGGCGTATTTTAGCAGCAGGGGCGGCCGGCCGGTCGCCCTTGCGTTTATGCGTATTACATCATCCTTACAAAGGGGTTATATCGTTTTTCCTGCCCGATGGTGGTTTTCTGATTATGTCCCGGCAGAACCTGCGTGTCATCGGGCAACGCAAACAAGCGGGTTCGTATACTGCGGATCAGCGTGTCGTAATCGCCGCCCGGCAGATCCGTACGTCCGATAGAGCCGGCAAACAAGGTGTCGCCCACAAACACACAGCCATTTAACAACAGTGAAATGCCGCCGAGCGTATGCCCCGGCGTATGAATCACCTTGAATGACAGCTTGCCGACTTCGACGGTGTCGCCATCGCTGAGCACTCGATCCGGCTTCGGGGAGTCTTCCGCATCGAGCCCCCAAGCTGCGGCCGTATCAGCGACTCTGTCCAGAAAGGGCACGTCCAGCGAATGAATCATCAGCTGTGCGCCGGTTTTCTCCTTCATGATCCGGTTGGCGCCCACATGGTCAACGTGTCCGTGCGTATTCATAATAACCTTCACCGTAAGGTTATTTTTTTTAATCACGTCCAATATGCGAGCGGGGTCCGCCCCCGGATCAATCACCGCCGCTTCTTTGGTTTCTTCACAGCCCACGATAAAACAGTTGGCCATAACCGGGCCTACCACCAACATTTTTATTATCAAAATGAACCTCCTTCCGGACGGCCGACAGCCGACTTTCGCCGGTTTTTTTCATTTCCTGTTGCAGGAGATACCTGTAACCCGTCAACCGCCGATTATTCTTTCAATCGGCTCTGCGCCTGTGCAATCAAGTCCAGCAGCTGGACTGCTTTGGGTTTCGGTGCCGCCTTCATCAGGCGGGCTACCCGGTCTTCCGGGAAATTTTCCCGAATAAACCGCACGATATCAAAATCCTCCCACCAGCAATCGATGAGTTTAAAGCAGGCCTCCACCCCATCCCCGCTCGTCCGGCAATACTTAAAAGAAACCGCATGCCCCAGACGGGGGCACCGCCGCTCGTTTTTGTCTTTGCTCTCATCCATGACCATCACCGGCTTTTCAGCATGGCCGGCTTTGGGTAATTTTCGAAAACCTTTTCCGCCCGTTCGATTTCTTCGTCCCCCAGATGGAAATTGGTCACATCCCCTGAGAAGTATTTCTCATAGGCACCTAAATCAAGCAGGCCATGACCGCTCCAATTGAAAAGGATCACCTTTTCCTTGCCTTCTTCCTTGGCCTTTTTCGCCTCTATAATGACCTGGGCCAGCGCATGGGTCGTCTCCGGCGCCGGTATCGTCCCTTGCGTGCGCGCAAACATGAGCCCGGCCTCATAACAGGGAAGCTGAAGGGCCGATTTGGGGGTCGCGAGACCTTCCGCGACGACCTGGCTGACGGTCGGCGCCATGCCGTGATAGCGCAACCCGCCGGCATGAATCGGCGGCGGCACGAAGTTGTGGCCAAGGCTGTACATGGGCAGCAGCGGCGTATAGCCCGCTGAATCGCCATGATCATAGGCAAAGGGCGCCCGTGTCAATGTGGGGCACGCCGCGGGCTCCACCGGATAGATTTCAATTTCTTTTCCGTTGATTTTATCCAGAACAAACGGAAAGGCGAGACCGGCAAAATTGCTGCCGCCGCCGGCGCAACCGATGACGATATCGGGGTATTCGCCCACTTTTTCCAATTGTTTTTTTGCTTCCAGTCCGATGATGGTCTGATGGAGGCACACATGGTTCAGCACACTGCCAAGGGAATAGCGGGTCTGGCCGGTTGTATCCGCCACCGCCGCCTCGATGGCCTCGCTGATGGCAATGCCCAAACTGCCCGGCGTGTCCGGATCCCGCGCGAGCACTTCCCGCCCGGCGGCGGTTTCGGGGCTCGGGCTGGGAACACATTTGCCCCCCCAAACTTCCATCATGGATTTGCGGTACGGCTTTTGCGAAAAACTGATCCGAACCATGAACACCTTGCACTCCAGGCCGAACTGCGCACAGGCAAAGGAAAGCGCGCTGCCCCACTGACCGGCGCCAGTTTCCGTGGTGATCCGTTTAATTCCGAACTGCTTGTTGTAGTAAGCCTGCGCGACAGCGGTATTGGGCTTATGGCTTCCCGGCGGGCTGACACTCTCGTCCTTATAATAAATCCTGGCGGGGGTTCCCAGCAGTTTTTCCAGATTTCGGGCGCGAACCAATGGAGAAGGGCGCCAGAGCCGAAGCACGCCGAGCACCTCTTCTGGAATATCGATCCAGCGTGCCGTGCTGACTTCCTGCTCAATGATATTCATCGGAAAAACGGGCGCCAGGGCGTCCGGTGAAATCGGTTTACCATCCGGGCCCAATGGTGGATTCATTTTAATATCCGCCAGAATATTATACCACTGGGTCGGCATCTCGTCTTCTCTGAGCAAAATTCTTCTATTCTCCATTGTCTTCTCCTTGAACTTGAATTTCGATAAATTCTTCCGGTAAGGGGCCGATCTCGATTTGAAGACCTTCGGTCTCCATCGCCAGACGAATGCTGTCCAGAATTCCGTTTATAAACGCGCCGGAGTCTTCGGTCCCATATTTTTTCCCGATATCAATGGCCTCATTGATGGACACCTTCGCGGGAATGTCCTGGCAGCAAAATAACTCGAAAACCGCGATGCGAAGAATATTTCGATCGACACAGGACATGCGCCCGAGCTTCCAGTGACTGGAAAACCGTATCAGCAGGTTGTCTATATCGGCCTGGGCGCAGACGACACCGCCTACCAGCTTCATGAAAAAGGGACGCGCCACCCGGGGCGGGGTAAACGTATCGCAAAAATGCCTCAATGCGGTTATGGCATTTTCCTTGCTCGCATCAATGTAAAAGAGCGCCTGTAAGGCCAACTCCCGTGACTTGCGGCGATTGCCCATGCATCACACCCGGTTAATGGCGTCCACCACATTGGCCATCTCCACGGCACTCATGGCGGCACTCCATCCCTTGTTGCCCGCTTTGGTGCCGGCCCGCTCAATCGCCTGCTCAATGGTATCGGTGGTAACGATACCGAAGATAACCGGGGTGCTGGACTCGAGACTGACCACAGCGATTCCCTTGGTAACCTCTGAGGCCACATAGTCGAAATGAGGCGTCGCGCCCCGAATGACCGCGCCCAGGCAAATAACGGCATTATATTTTTTCTTTTCCACCATTTTCTTTGCGATAAGCGGAATTTCAAAGGCTCCCGGCACCTTTACAATATCGATGTCCTCATCTTTTCCGCCGCAACGAACCAGGGCGTCGATGGCGCCCCCCACCAGTTTTTCGGTGATGAAATCGTTAAAACGGCTCACCACGATCGCAAACTTCTTGCCCGAGGCAAGATATCCCCCTTCATATACGTTCGGCATTCCTCATTCCTCTCTTTGTAACCGTTGCCATTCCGACGTGCCTCCATTAACGGACCAACCGGATTCACGGAACCGTATCCACATTCAACAAATGCCCCATCTTCAGCTTTTTGCATTCCAGATAGCATTTGTTGTATTGATTGGGTTCGATTTCGATGGGCACCTGCTCCACCACCTTAATGCCATAGCCTTCCAACCCCACCATTTTCTTCGGGTTGTTGGTCATCAGCCGCATTTTTCGGACCCCGAGTTCCGCCAGAATTTGGGCGCCAATGCCGTAGTTTCTCAAATCACCGCCAAACCCGAGCTTCTCATTGGCTTCCACCGTATCAAGCCCCTTATCCTGAAGGGCATAGGCCTTGATCTTATTCACGAGCCCTATCCCGCGGCCTTCCTGACGGACATAGAGCACGATTCCGGCGCCCTCTTCTTCGACCATTTTCATGGCCTTGTGAAGCTGTCCCCGGCAATCGCAGCGCAGGGAACCAAAAATATCACCGGTCAGACATTCGGAATGCACTCGGACCAGTACCGGCTTATCCGGTGAAATCTCCCCCTTGATCAGCGCAATCTGAAGCAAATCGTCCACATCGTTTTCATAAACAATGCACCTGAATTCCCCGGCAATGGAGGTGGGAATGGTGGTTTCGGCGGCTTTATGCACAAAGCTTTCAGTGCGCATTCTGTATTCGATCAAATCAGCGATGGTGCAAATGCCGATGCCGTGTTCCTCGCTAAATTTTTCAAGTGCCGGCATTCTGGCCATGGTGCCGTCCTCATCCATGATCTCGCAAATCACGCCCGCAGGCTTTCTACCGGCCAGTCGGGCCAGATCCACGGACCCTTCGGTTTGACCGGTTCGCACAATCACGCCGCCCTTTTTGGCCCGAAGCGGAAAAATATGCCCCGGCCGCACCAAATCAGTGGGTTTTGCGTTATCGGCCACTGCCGCCTGAATGGTTCGCGCTCGATCCGCCGCTGAAATCCCGGTGGTAACCCCACATCGCGCCTCGATGGACACGGTAAATCCGGTCTGGAATTGCGACTGATTGTTATACACCATGAGTGGCAAGTCCAGCGAATCACACTTTTCACCGGTCATGGAAAGGCAAATCAGTCCCCGGCCGTACTTTGCCATGAAATTGATTGCTTCGGGCGTTACGGCGTCGGCCGCCATGGTTAGATCGCCTTCGTTTTCGCGGTCTTCATCGTCGGTCAGGATGACCATCTTGCCGTCCCGAATGTCTTTAATCGCTTGTTCAATTGAAATTGTCGGCATAATAAAAATTCTCCCACTGTATCTAATCCGGCCTCAACGAAAGGCTGTTGAGTTAAGGCCGATGAAAAATTCATATTCAAAGAAAACCCGATGTTGCAAGAAACTGCCTATCGATGCCCCCGGCGGGTTTTCCCCGCATAAATCGTTCCACATATTTACCGATCATATCGGTTTCGATATTCACCGGGTCCCCCGGTTTTTTAAATCCAATGGTCGTGAGCATGGCGGTATGCGGAATAATGCTGATTTCAAAAAAATCATCGCCACAGGCATTAATGGTCAGGCTGATGCCGTCCACGGCCACAGACCCCTTCTGAATCATATACCGGCCCAAGGCCGGTGGCACGGATACTCGAATCAAAACGGCGTTCCCCAATGTCCGGCGGCTTTGAAGGGCGCCCACCCCATCCACATGTCCCGAGACCAGGTGCCCGTCGATCCGATCGGATAACCGAAGCGCTCGCTCCAGATTCACCCGGTCGCCGATTCGAATTCCGCCGAAAACGGTTTTGGACAGCGTTTCAGGGGACACATCCGCTTCAAACCGGCTTCCGTCTATCACAATGGCTGTCAGGCAGGCCCCATTAACGGCAATGCTGTCCCCGATACGGCTATCGGCCAGCGAAAAACCCGCATTAACGGCAAACCGCTTGCCCTGGCCGGACGGCCGAATCCCCGCCACGGAGCCCATGCCTTCAATTATTCCCGTAAACATAGCCTTCCAGCATCACATCCTCACCGAAACGGTGAACTTCCAGGTTTTGCACCGATACGCAATCTGCCATTTTTTCCGGCCCCGGCCCGCAGCATATCGGAACCCCGTCGTCACCCCCCAAAATTTTAGGGGCGTAGAAAAACATGATCTTATCGGCAACCTTCGCCGCAAGCGCCGACGCCAGCACCCGAGCCCCGCCTTCCACCAGCAGGCTCGTCATGCCCAACCCGCCCAGAAGCGGCATCAGAGCGACCAAATCAATTCGGTTTTCTTTCAGAGGCGCTTTAAGCACCCGCACCCCGTTTTGCCGCGTGAGTCGGTCCACTTTTTCGTCCGGTGCCTCAGAACCGCAGACAATAATAGTATCAGAATCGGATTTAAGCCGCAACACATTCGCCGTTTCCGACAGACTCAGTTTTGAATCCAGAATAATCCGCACCGGATCACGGCCCGTTCCGTTTTCAAGTCGCGTTGTCAGGCTGGGATCATCGGCCCGTACCGTGCCGATACCCACTAAAATGCCGTCCAGCGCATGGCGTAACCGGTGTACAAACTCCCGGGAAGCCGGCCCGGTGACCCAGTGGGCGTCCCCAGTGCGGGTGGCAATTCGGCCATCCAGCGTGGCCGCGCATTTTAACACCACAAACGGTAGCCCGGTAAGAATGAACTTGGTGAAACTTTCATTGAGCTTTGCTGCGCGGGCTTCACACACCCCCGTTATCACCTCGATGCCTTCGGCCCGCAGCCGTTCGATGCCGCCGCCGGTCACGCGGGGGTTCGGATCGCTCATGGCCACCACGACCTTTTTAATCCCGGACCTTAGTATTTTCTCGGTACACGGCGGGGTTCTGCCCGTATGATTGCAGGGCTCAAGGGTCACATAGAGCGTCGCGCCAACGGCTTTTTCCCCGGCATCGTTTAACGCATTCACTTCGGCGTGGGCTTTTCCGACCGCCTCGTGATATCCCTTTCCGACCACAACCCCGTCTTTAACGACAACTGCACCCACCAGGGGGTTGGGGGACACATACCCGGTCCCTTTTTCGGCGAGCGCCAGCGCCATGGCCATGTAGTCGTTATCCGTCATCATTTTGCGTCTATCGTCGAGCTCTTTCCCACGCTGAGCAGACTCTTGAGTTCTTCCACGAAATCGTTCACATCCTTAAATTCCCGATAAACCGAGGCAAATCGGACATAGGCCACATCATCCATTTTGTGAAGCGCTTCCATCACCCATTCACCGAGCATGCTCGAAGAAATTTCCTTTTTTCCGGTTTCCCGCAGATCACGCTCCAACTCATCAATGCTCTCTTCGATCACGTTCATGCTGATGTTTCGCTTTTCACAGGCCCGCTGCATGCCCGAGCGCACCTTTTCCCGGGAAAAGACCTCCCTGCGCCCGTCCTTTTTGACAATCATGATGGGGATTTCCTCGATATGCTCATAAGTGGTGAACCGTCTTTCACATACAAGGCATTCCCGTCTTCGACGAATCACATTTCCGTCCTTGCTCAGCCTGGAATCAATGACCTTGTTATCAAGCTCTCCACAAAATGGGCATTTCATTAGGCCTCCTGTTTTTCCGGCACGTTCAGTTGAATCAATTCAACCCCCGCTTCCGCCAGCAACCCGATCGACATTTCATCCGCGTACCCGGATTGATAAAATATTTTTTTGATCCCCGCGTTGATGATCATCTTGGCGCATATCGCACAGGGCAAATGGGTGCAAAAAAGCGTGGCGCCCTTGACACTCACCCCATGGTAGGCTGCTTGAATGATGGCGTTCTGCTCGGCATGGATGGCACGGCAAAGCTCGTGACGCTGGCCCGAGGCGATATTCAGCTCTTCGCGCAGACATCCGATATCAATGCAGTGGCGGGTGCCGGTGGGTGCTCCATTGTAGCCGGTGCTCAAAATTCGTTTGTCTTTTACGATAATTGCGCCCACGGCGCGACGACGACAGGTGGAGCGTTTGGCCACAAGTGTGGTGATCTCCATAAAATACGTCTCCCAAGACGGCCGTGTCCGTCCCTCCGGCATGTTCATGCCTCCTATCGCGCTAAAGATGGAAACTTACGCATATAACGGAAATGCGGCGCAAAGCGCTCGCACCTTTTCTCTCACGCCAACAATGCGCGCCGTATCTTCGGGATGCGTTAAAACGTCCATAATAAAGCCTGAAATATCGGCCATTTCCGGTTCCTTCATGCCGCGTGTGGTAATCGCCGGCGTACCGATGCGAATGCCGCTGGTCACAAAGGGGCTGAGTTTTTCTCCGGGTATCGAATTTTTATTCACCGTAATGCCGGCCCGATGCAGCACGATCTCTGCATCTTTTCCGCTAATCTTCAGGCGGGTCAAATTCGCCAGCATTAGATGGTTATCCGTCCCGCCGGACACAAGATCAATTCCTGCCGCCATCAAGTGGCCGGCCAGGGCTTTCGCGTTTTTCAACACCTGCTGCTGATAAACCCGAAAGGAATCCAAAAGGGCTTCCTGAAACGCCACCGCTTTGGCGGCAATTACATGCATGAGCGGCCCCCCTTGAATGCCCGGGAAAATCTGTTTCCCGAGTTTTTCTCCATACGCGGTTTTGGACAAAATCAACCCGCCCCGAGGTCCCCGCAGGGTTTTGTGCGTGGTGGAGGTCACGACATCGGCCATGGGTACCGGCGAAGGATGCAGCTCTGCCGCCACCAGCCCCGCGATATGGGCCATGTCCACCATCAGAAAAGCGTCCACGGAACGCGCAATGCGTCCGAACGCCTCAAATTCGAGAATTCGAGGGTATGCGCTCGCACCGGCAACAATCATGCGGGGCCGGTGCTGCTTTGCTAAGGCGGCAAGCGCCTCATAATCAATGATACCGGTGTCGGGATTGACGCCGTAATGCACGAACTTAAACAGCCGCCCCGAAAAACTGACCGGACTGCCGTGCGTCAGATGGCCGCCGTGGGAAAGATTCATTCCCAGCACCACATCTCCCGGCTCCAGAAGGGCAAAATAGACCGCCATGTTAGCCTGAGAGCCGGAATGGGGCTGCACATTGGTATATTCGGCATGGAATAGTTTCTGCGCACGCTCGATGGCCAATGTTTCCGCCACATCCACGTTTTCACAGCCGCCGTAATATCTTTTCCCCGGATAACCCTCGGCATATTTATTGGTCATAATGCCGCCCTGAGCCGCCATGACTGCGGGACTGGCGATATTCTCCGACGCGATCAGCTCCAGCGTCGTTTCCTGCCTTTCGGTCTCATCCGCAATGGCCCTGGCAACCGCAGGGTCAACTTTTTCAATTATGGATAAATTCGAGTTCACGCTTCTCGCCTTTATGGTGTTATAGTTGGTTAAACTTATCGAGCCGGCGCTGATGCCGTCCCCCTTCATAGGGCGTCTCCAGCCAAATATTCAAAATTTCCATCGCCAGTATATCCCCGATGACCCGGGCGCCCATGACCAGCACATTGGCATCATTATGCTGCCGGCTCATTCGGGCCGAAAACAGATCGTTGCATAACGCGGCACGCACATTTGAAAACCGGTTTGCGACCATGGACATGCCGATGCCGGTGCCGCAAAGCAAAATCCCCCGACTAAATTCACCCGATGAAATCAATTGGGCCAGCTGAATACCGAAATCCGTATAATCCACAGAGGCCTCCGAGTACGTGCCGATATCGTGAACCGTCATTCCGCGGGATACTAAATAGGCTTTAATTTGCTCCTTTAACGCAATGGCCGCATGATCACATCCGATAACAATGGCCGTTTCCTTATTTTCCATTTTCCCCCCTGGGCGGGCCGTGGTAGAGCCGCCGAAACGGATTAGCATTCGCGAATTCGACCGGTAGCACTATTTGCGCCCATCAATCGCGTAAACTTTTTTAATAGTCTGATAATTTTGATATCGCAAGAAAAAAACTTATGTTTTACCCGACGGGAAGAGGCGCATTGGCACGGGGCTTGAGGGGGGGGGGATTCTGTGGCGGGCAATCATTATCGAGCGGCGGAGCAGCACCCGTGCTCCGCCGCATCAACCTAATCCGGCAAAGCTGGATGCTGGAAGGCTTGGATGCTGGGAGGCATAAAAACCATCTTTCACCTTCAGTGAACATACACGCAAAAACGTGCATGTTTCTGATAAAGGGCTAAAGCGTGATCCGGTTCAATCCGTCACTTTTCGAAGCACCAGACAGGCGTTGGTGCCGCCAAATCCGAAGGAATTGCTCATAACGGTTTTCACCTCCGCCTTTCGGGCCACCTTGGGCACATAATCCAGATCGCAGTCATCATCGGGGTTATCCAGATTAATGGTCGGCGGCAGAATCCCCCGATCAATGGCAAGCGCGGAAAAAACGGCTTCAACCCCGCCGGCGCCGCCCAACAGATGCCCGGTCATGGATTTGGTGGAACTGACGGGGACGATCTTGGCCCTGTCCTTATATACGGTTTTAATCGCCTGCGTTTCATAATAATCGTTGAGCTGCGTGGAGGTGCCGTGAGCATTGATATAGTCTACATCCCTGTAGCCAATCCCCGCGTCATCCAGCGCGGCTTGCATACAACGAGCCATGCCTTCGCCGCCCGGCGCGGGTGCTGAGATGTGGTGCCCGTCCCCGCTCATGCCGTAACCGATAATCTCCGCATAAATTTTGGCACCCCGTTCCCGGGCGCTATCGAGGGGTTCGATAATCAAAATGCCAGCGCCTTCGCCCACCACAAATCCGTCCCGATCCCGGTCAAAAGGTCTTGAGGCCTTTTGCGGCTCATCGTTCCGGGTGGAGAGGGCTTTCATTGCATTAAACCCTGCAAAACAAGTCTGCGTGATCACGGACTCCACCCCGCCGGTGATCATGGCATCGGCCACACCGTATTTCACCAATTTATAGGCATCCCCCACTGCGTGCGTGCCGGCGGCACATGCCGTTGCAATCGACGCATTGGGTCCTTTGGCGCCGAATTGAATGGATACCATTCCCGGCGCCATGTTGCCGATCATCATGGGAATAAAAAACGGCGATACGCGATTCGGCCCTTTGGTGTCGAGCGTGCGAAGGCTGTCTTCCATCATCGCCAGTCCACCGAGCCCGCAGCCCGTCAAGACGCCGACCCGGTTCGCATTTCGCTCATCGATCACAAATTTTGAATCATCAAGCGCCATTCGGGTGGCGGCAATGGCGTAACAGATGAACAACTGCGTTCGCCGTGCCTCCTTTTTCGAAAGAAAATCAGCCGGGTCGAAATTTTTGACCTCTCCGGCGATCTTGGTGTCAAACGCGGAAGCATTAAACCTCGTCACTTCGGCAATTCCCGATTTTCCGGCGCACAGCGCCGACCAAGTTTCCTCAGTCCCAATTCCCAACGGCGTCACGAGTCCGACACCGGTAATAACCACCCGCCTGTCCAAACAGACCTCCTCATACAGTGCCCGGAAAGCCCTTGCGATGATTCCATGGACTTTAAAAAATCCCATTCAAGCGTTCCCGCAAAAAGGAAGCGCTTTCAGCTTCTCGGCATCAGACATTCCAAATGTAGCACACCGGCGCCTTCTTGAATGGGAAAAAGGAATAATAAAGACTCACGGCCAGCGATTGCCCAAACCGGCCCGGGCTTCAGTAAAGCACGGCGTTATGCCGCCAATCCGGGCAATCCGTTTTCCGAACGCATTAATTATGAATTAGCCAATACGTAATCGATCGCGTCTTTGACCGTTACCATTTGCTCCGCTTTTTCGTCAGAAATTTCAATGTCGAATTCTTCTTCCATGGACATGATCAGCTCCACCAGATCCAAAGAATCAGCCCCCAAATCATCCACAAAGGAAGCTTCGGGCACAACTTCTTCCAGATCGACACTCAGCTTTTCGGCAATTATTTTTTTTACTTTATCCTCAACGGACATGGATCTACTCTCCTTCTTTTTTCTAAATTGATGATTACATATACATACCACCGTTGACATGAAGCACCTGACCGGTAATGTAAGCCGCGCTCTCGGAAACGAGAAACGCCACCGCCTTGGCGATATCTTCCGGCGTGCCGCCCCGTTTCAACGGAATTTGTTCGATATAGGCATCTTTGACTTTATCCGAAAGCACCGCCGTCATATCGGTTATAATAAACCCCGGCGCCACAGCGTTGACCGTCACATTTCGACCTGCCAGCTCCCGGGCTGAAACTTTCGTCAAGGCAATCACGCCGGCCTTGGATGCCGCATAATTGGCCTGCCCGGCCGTGCCGAGGACGCCGCTGATGGAGGCAATGTTGACGATGCTGCCGCAACGCTGAGACATCATGACTTTTGCGGCCAGTTGCGTACAGCGAAAAACCCCCTTGAGGTTAATGTCGATGACACTGTCCCAGACATCTTCTTTCATTCGGGCTATTAGACTATCCCGAGTAATGCCGGCATTGTTCACCAACACATCGATGCGGCCGGTACCCTCCACCACCTTCTTAAAAAAAGCCGCCAGGGCCGCGCCGGAAGTCACATCCACACTTTCGCTGTAAGCCGTTGCGCCGAAATCCATCACGATTTTTTCCGTTTCGGCGGCGGCCGCTTTTTCGCCTTCCGGGTCCCCGGGGTTAAAATAATTGAAGTAAATGAAAACGCCATCGCCGGCCAATTCCCTGCAAATGGCCCGCCCAATCCCTCTGGAGCCGCCGGTGACGACTACGGTCCGTTTTGTCTGATCGCTCATCATTTCCTCGCAAATAATTTATCCGCCACCAGGTTCATATCCGCCAAACTGCCCTGCTGGCATGATACCAGGGCATCCAAAGAAACCGCCGCTTTAAATTCGGCGATAGTCGCCTCATCAATGGCATCCGTTCCGAGCAGTATTCCCATGGCATTTTTGGTTATCAACTGAGCAGTTTCCCGCGCAAAAATTCGCGACATGGCCGCAAACTTTTCCGCCGCAGCATCCCCGGCGCGGGTGAGTCGAGCCGCTTTTCTGGCCAGCGCAGCCCCCACTTCGACATAGGTCATCATATCCGCCAACTGGAACATGAGATACTGCTCACGGGTGAGCCGGTGATGGTGCGCAAGATCGATGGTGGCATTGAGCGCATGCGCCGCCAGTCCGCAGAACCGGTAGCCGCCGTTGCCCAACTCCGTTTCAAGCGCCAGCATTTCATCACCGATTTCCCGGTAAAAAGCACCTTTGGTTTTTCGCGTGTTTTTCCACCGAAAGGTGCTGATGATGTTTTGCTGAATTTCGCTCGTGCCTTCGTAGATTGTAGTGATCTTGGCATCCCTGCGAATCTTTTCCACCTCATATTCACAGATGTAGCCGTATCCGCCCAGTGCCTGCACCGCATCGTCGGCGGCTTTATTGGCTGCCTCGGTACAAAAATATTTGTTGATGGAGCCTTCCACCTGAAGATCGTATTCCCCGCTGTCCAACCGGGTGCCGATCTCATCCAGATGCGCGGAGCCGGCTTCGATGCGCACTGCATTGGGAACAACCAGTTTATGCGTATACCCCTGCTTTTCGGATAGGGGACCACCGAACTGAATCCGCTCCTTTGCATACGCAATCACAATCTCAAGGGCTTTATCCGCAGCGCCCAGGCCCATGGCGCCCACCATCAATCGCGTATAGCCGAAGACCTTGTTGGCCTGCTGAAGCCCCTTGCCCGGCACACCGCCGACAATGTTTTCCACCGGCACGAACACATCGCTGAAGTAAAGCGGGGAGGTGTTGGATGCCCGGATACCATGCTTTTCCTCGCCCTTGGCCTGTTCAAAACCAGGCGTTCCCTTTTCAACAACAAAAAAGGTGGGGCCTTCCGGTGTGTCGGCCAGCAGCGTGATAAAATCGGCGTACCCGCCGTTGGAAATGAAAATTTTGCTTCCGTTCACTTTATATCCGGTGATCTCGCCGGCATCATTTACCACGGGGTTGGCCTGGGTCGTTAACGCCGCCAGGTTGCTGCCAGCTTCCGGCTCAGTCACGGCATAGGCCACCAGCGCTTTTCCATCGGCGATCATGCCGAGCCATTTGGCCTTTTGTTCTTCGGTACCCCCCACAAGAAGCGGATCCGCGCCTAGCTGAATGGCAAAGACCCCCGTGGAGATGCCGAGGCATATTTTAGATACTTCCCGAATCACCTTACAGCAATCCCTCGTCCCGGCGCCAACCCCGCCGTAGGCCTCGGGAATAAACAAGAGTTGCAACCCCACATCCGGTTTCAACATGCGCCGGATCGTTTTTTCCGGAAATGTTTCCGTTTTGTCGTACTCCAGGATATTTTCTTTGGTCAACAATCGTTTTTTCAGATCTTTAACCGTATCCAAAACCATCTGCAGCGATTGCGCATTCAACCCCTGCAATGAAGCCTGCGTTCCCGGCGTCCTTCCTGACATAAGCGACTAGTCCTCTTTGGTTTCTATTACAGTTCTTCCTTTATATTCACCACACTCCTTGCAGGCATGATGCGGCAGCTTGGCCTCGCCGCACTGGGGGCATGTGGAAACATTTGGGGCGTCCGTTTTCTGGTGCGTTCGCCGCATGTCCCGCTTCGACTTGGATTTCTTTCTCTTTGGTACCGCCATGAGTAATCTCCTAACTATTTGTAATTATTTTTAAAGCATCTGCAAAGGATTCACTTATCCCGATGCAGCCGTTTTAGTAATTGAAAACCGCTCGAAAGTCAACCCTTATCTGTCATTTTTTTATTTCATCGGTTGTACTGTCCCGGGCTCTGTGCTATGGAAGGCAACAGGTTATGGCGCCAAAGCATATATAAACATAACTTATTAAAACGATATAGTATCTTAAGCGATGGAATCAAAAATGAATGAGGACGAGCCGGTACAGTACCCAGTAAAACGCCATTTTTTTGATGGTATGGCATCGGCTTTTCCCGTCACCGGCGCAGGCGTCAGTCGGTTTCATATTGCTTATTTAATCTTTTACAAATCAGAGTAAAAAAAGCTAAATATATAATAATATAAGTTTGTTAAATTGTATTTTTGCTATACATTAATTACTATCAAGCTATTCCCGGCGGCCCTGTTCAGACATCAGGCAGAACATTAATTGCGATTTCCCTTCCGCGACTCGACCCCGGCTTAGCAAATTAAGGTGACACAACCCATGAAAAAAATCATTACCAGATTTCCACCCAGCCCCTCTGGGTTTTTACACTTAGGCGGCGCGCGCACGGCCTTGTTCAACTGGCTTTACGCCCGGCACATGAAGGGCGAGTTTGTGCTCAGAATCGAGGATACGGACGCGGCCCGAAGCACGGATGCTTCCGTGGACGCCATTTTTGAAGCGCTTGAATGGCTCGGCATCGAATGGGATTCCGGACCGTTTTTTCAATCCAAACGAACCGATATTTATTTGGAATATATTCAAAAGCTGCTTGACAGCGGACATGCCTATTACTGTACCTGTTTGCCCGAAGAAGTAGAAGCCATGCGGGAAAAGGCCAAGGCAGAAGGAGGCAAACCCAAATACGACGGAACCTGCCGCAATAAAAATCTGAGCAAAACCGACAAGGCCGTGGTGCGGTTTAAAGCGCCCGAACTTGGCACCACCATCTTGCCGGATGTCATCAAGGGCAATATCGTATTTCAAAATGCCGAACTGGACGACTTCATCATTTGCCGCAGTGACGGAAGTCCCACCTACAACCTGGCTGTGGTCGTGGACGATATCACCATGGGAATCAACACCGTCATTCGGGGCGATGATCATGTTAACAATTCGCCTAAGCAAATTCTTCTTTTTAAGGCCCTGGGCCACCCCTTGCCGACCTTCGGCCATGTGCCCATGGTTCTCGGTCATGACAAGACCCGCCTCAGTAAACGGCACGGCGCCACCTCGGTCACGGCCTACCGGGACGAGGGCATTTTGCCCGACGCCATGATCAATTACCTGGTGCGCCTTGGTTGGTCTCACGGGGATCAGGAATTCTTCACCCGAGCCGAACTGATTGAAAAATTTTCCATTGAAAATATCGGCCGCTCTGCCGGTGTATTCAATCCCGAAAAGCTACTCGCCCTCAACGCCGATCATATTCAGGCCGCTTCCCCGGCCGCGTTAACGCCCCATCTCATGCCTTTTTTGCTTGAAAAAGGCTATGATGCCCTACCTGGAGAATACCTCGAGGGGGTCATTGAAACCCTTCAGCCACGCAGCAAAACGCTGAAGGAAATGGCGGAAATGGCCGGGTTTTACTATCGGGAAATCACAACCTACGAAGAAAAAGGCGCTCAGAAATTCCTGAACCGGGCGGCGCTGGAACCGATGGAACACCTTATCGCAAAACTGGAAGCGCTTGACCCGTTCACGCACGAAAACCTGGAAGCCGCTTTCCTTTCCGTTATGGAGGCAACCGGCTTAAAACTGGGCAAAATCGCGCAACCGGTCCGACTGGCATTAACCGGCACCACGGTAAGCCCCGGGATTTTTGAGATCATCGCAGTGCTCGGCAAAGACCGAACCCTGGTCCGGCTCAAAGCGGCCAGGGCGTTCATGGCAAGCCGCCCGGAAAGCTGATTCTTTTTTGAAATCCGAGGGCTCGCGGGCCGACGGAAAGCGTGCATCCAACCGCTTAGCGCGGCCCGCGCCGCGCCATATTTTTATTGACTCCACCTTTTCGCTGTTATAAGGTCGCGCACAATTTGATGGGAGATCGTCCAGCGGCAGGACTACGGACTCTGACTCCGTCAACCAAGGTTCGAATCCTTGTCTCCCAGCCAAAAGAAATCAAAGGGTTACGGCAAAAAACGCCGTAGCCCTTTTTTCATCTCCGGTCCTCCTCCGGTCCGCGGACGAAATTACATATGTGCATATGGGATTTTGGATGTGAATTGACAGATTAACTAAGAAAAATAGATTTGGGGCGGGATTGGGTGGGATTGTGTGGGATGCTTTGGGATATTGGTAGGTTATATTGGAGGATGTTTTGGTAATTGGGTGGTTTAGGGCGTGATTTTTAAAATGAGAAATTTGGCCGAACAGATACCGAATCGGGATTAGATTTGCAGGTTATCTCAGAAAAACCAGATTAATGTTCGGCCGATTGTTTTAAATATTGTCAGGGATCTCCATAATAGGCCGGTTATCTTTATAGTGGCCGAAAGCTCCGAGGGGGCGGGCGTTTGTGAAGCGCCATGGGGCTTTTACCATGATTTCGATGGCGGGCTTACCCATACCTACTAAATAAACCGGGAGCGAAATGCCAGCCAGGGTTAATGTCGAGCCTATGGCCACGGCTAAACTAACAGGCCTTACAAAAATCAAATCCACAGCTTTGAGGCCGCCTGAAGGTTGACTTCCAGCGAAAGCTGTGTGGCACGATGCCATTACGAGAGCGCACGCAATAGCAACAACAAAAAGATTTTTCATAACACCCTCCTTTGTTTGGTCAACGGATAAATTTTTATTCTTCCTGCTTCACGTATTCACTAAAAAACATTTTGAGATTATTAAGGAATGAGGCAGAAATATCCTGGAATTCGTAAGTGACTGAACGCTTTGAACCTTGTATTTGGACAGCCAACGAATCTGCGGCAACTATATCATGGTATTGATTGACAGAAATGAAAGCTGTCCCGGATTCAATTATAGTCGAGGATGCTGATTTGCTGACATTGTTATATTGTGCCTTATCGCCCCACGATACATCACCATTCTTAATTGGTAATGATATGGTTTGATTGTTATTTAATAAAAAGGTGATGTTAGACATCACGCCAAGTGTGTTGCTGCCCCCAAACTTTGTATCGTAGAACGTTTTATTAAAAATTGAGAGCCAAAGAGAGATGATCTCTCCGGTATCCTTGGCCTTCATCACCGTTGGATTAATAAAAACACCACTATCATCAATGTGGACGCCGCCAGTTATTGATTTTGTTGAAATTCTATTGTTTCGGCTCATCAGGATTGGGCCTTTTTGATTGCTGAATCTTGTATCTGCCTCAACGACTTCAAAAGGCCCAGGGCCGAACAAACCATATTTCCCAGAGCATCCATAAGCGGCAGTTAAAATAAAGACAATAATTATCGCGAAATTTAAATGGGTTACATTTTTTTTATCTGTTAAACAAGAGAGGGTTGAAGTGTCATGCATTTTTAAGTACTCCTACCATACAATATGGGCGATTCATTATTGAGCAAAGTTGGGGGGGGATGGCTTTTTGTATAGCATTAATGGTGGGGTATGGCACAATAGGCATAAGTGCCTATTTTGCGCCTGTTAGAAATACCTATTGTTTAATTTAAGTGGGTGCCGATGATTGATTTTGTTAGATATATCGTGTTCCCGTCTGTGATGTATGTGTGGTTTTGGTCCCAGAGCAGCCCGCTTTGGGAACATGCGTATATCAAGCCCGCCCGGGCGGTCAGACTGCAACCCCTACCGAGCGTCAACGATGGTTCGCGGCGTCAAGCAGACCACTTCCCCGGTCCGCCAACCGCTGTTGCAAATCCCCCAATTCCTCCTTCAGCTTCCCGTTTTCCTTACGCAACTCCGTATTTGCTGCTTCAAGCTCGCCCTGGCGGCGGTCCTGGGAATCCATCCGCCGTTCCATCTCGGCCATTCGGTCATCCCGGGCCTTTTGCCCTGCCTCAAATTTAAGGGCTTGGTGGAAGGCGTTTATATTGCTGGCCAGCGCCGTCCTAAAAATCGTTTCAGATTCGAGTATCTCCATGGTTTTAGTAACCATATCGGTTATTTTAAAATCTTCAGCATTATGTATCCTTGCCTGTTTTTCAACGGGTTCGGCCTGTTTCTGTTTGGTGACGCAATCAATTTCGTTACCAATTTCTTTTGTTACCGGTCCGTTCGGGTCACCCTCACCTATTAAAAGCCAGTCCGTGGTACATCTTAACGCCTTAGATATTTTTACAACCGCATCACCCTTTGGAGGTTTACCATATTCGTAATTTTGGATGGTCGCCTTCGTAACATCTGCTTTATGCGCAAGAGTCTCTTGAGTAAGCCCTAAAAATTCACGCCGAGACTTTAATCTGTCAGCAAAATTTTGGTCACACCTTTTTTCGTCCAAGGTGTGACCAAAGCTGTGACCAGATTCTTGGGCGGTTGCGCCGAGGTTTTTTGTTATTTTATCCATATGTTAAAAATAAATACCGGTAGGTGCGTAAAAAATTAAAGGTGTGACCAAAAAAAATATACTTTTAGGGTTGACATCAGTAAAAATTTGGCCTAAAAAAATAATTAACTCAAACACTCAATTCAAACCCAAAAAGAGGCCTTATGAAAAAAGAACCCAAAGACATGTCTCCTCAAGAAATCAGGGTGGCGATGTTGCTTGCCAAAGTGACGCAGGCCGAGCTTGCCAGGCGGTTATGCGTGTCGCCAAGCATGATCAACAGGGTGATCGACGGCTTGACGGTATCCGATCGGGTCCGGCGTGGTATCGCTTCCGCCATCAATATGGACGTTAAAACCATCTGGCCTTCTACCTATATATATAGCGAGCCCAGAAAGCAGGGCCGGCCGTTTTGCGGTCCGAAAGAGGTCAGGGATGCTGCTTGATAGCCTGTTCCCCATCGGCCGCATACTTGAGAGAGGCCTTGGCTTTAAACATATAGTAGCAAGAACGGGATGCGTTACGCCCCATGCGTTCACGACCGACACAGCCCTTATTCGCGGATTCCCCGGATTTTTGCTTTTTGGAAATTAAATCGTGGAGAAACCAACCAATGTCGAACCCTCCCCCCGTACAATTCGGATTGGGGCAGGGAGAAAAGTTTCCAGGAGAATGTTGCAATGAGTAATTATACCTCTCTGCTCGACCAAACCCATTCGGGGTCGCCGTCACCTCCAAATCAAGGTGTGTCAATTGCGGATAAGCCTTCTGAAACGTCGTCTTTTGTTCAAGAAAATGATCCGACTTTTCAAGAAGATCCTGCGCGCTCGGAAGTTTTTTCATCGGCAATCCTCCGTTCTAATTTTCCAGACCTCAATGACCGCGTGCATGCAATCTGGCACTTCTTAAGTTTGCTTGTTGTCGAGAACGTCCCTTATGACGATTACCGCCAAATCGGCCAGGTCTCAATAGACGAACTTATTGAACTCTCCGGTTTCAAGATCAGCGATTCCAGCCGTCGATATTTTGATGACCATTTTCGATGCAGACGCCCGACCACCGAGCGTAATCAACCAAAAGTGAAGGGCTATCGTTAAGTTAACTTATAAACCCATTTTTTTAATCGGTCAACGTCCGATTAGGCCTAAAAATTGGACAGCTTGACCAGGATTTACGGACAAAAGGCATAAAAATGGCCCACCATACCCAACTTTCCTTGTTCGACGCACCCACTTTTAATGTGTTCAAACCGTTAAAAGAGGCCATGCAGTCGGCGGCAAAAAAGAGCGGAAAATCCGTTGCCCAAATCGTGGACATGATGAATGACCTGGCCGGTCGTTTCGGGGTCAAACTGACGAACGGGAACAGTGAGGCGCTGAGTAAGGACACGATGGAAAAGTGGTTGAACCCACAGGATACCAGCCGGTTTGTCACGCTCCAGGCGCTGCCGATTTTTTGCGCGGTTGCAGGGGACAGCAGCCCGATGGATGTGCTCGCGAAACCGCTTGGGTTCCGCATCATCGGTCCGGAAGATCAAGAACTTCTGGTTTGGGCGAAGAACAAACGCGTTGCCCGCAAATCGAATCGAATTGCACGCCAAATAGAATCTAAGTGGGATTGATCCAGATCGTTATATTTCGGCTAACAGGCTCCCCCCGGGGGTCAAAGGGAAGAAGTGTAACCCATCAAAGGCATCAACAAATACTTTAGGAAAAACGAAAAACCCGTTCGTATGAAGATCATCTACGCATCCGTTGTAAAAATCAGCGGCATATCCGAGCGTCTTTACGTCGGAAGATGAAAGCCCGGTTTCACTAAACGACAACCCTTTTTCGAACGGAGCGAGAGGAGATAGATCAAATGAAAACGCAGAAAGCTTACGGAGCGCAACATCCCGGACGTAGAAGCCGGAAACAAGCCACGGGACATCGCTATCAGCCTTCAAATACTCTTTCCAAACACCGGGGGGATAGCCAACAGACCCGAAATAAAGTTCGGGCGTATATATCAAGGAGCATAGAAGAAGCTCGTCTGGAAGATGTTCTTGAATGTTTACAATGCTCATCACCATCCATGCATGGGCTATTTTCAGCGATTGCAGCGGACGATGAACTTTTGCGGACTTTTCGCCAAAAGGCAGCCGAGGTTTTTTGTACGGGGGACGCATCGTATTTTTTAGAAAAAGTGCCTTCTTATCCATTTTGCTGCGTAACGCCAGGATATTCAGGTCGGATATGCGTTCTAACCCAAAAACATCACCGGGACTATTCATTACAGGACCTCGCTGATCTAGCTGAAGACTTATTGGGTGCGTAACGTGAGATGGCATCATAGCGGATATGATGTTGACGGGTCAATGGGACAAAATCATGAAAGATAGCCTCACAGCCTCAGAAATAGCGGGTGCACTCCAAACCGGATGCCGGTTCGTAAGGAAACGCGCCCAAAAAGAAAAATGGGCGTTTGAAAATAAGACCGTCATTGGTGGGTGCCAGAAGCTTTTCACCTTCGAGCACCTCCCGGAGGATGTCCGGGTAGCGGTCATGATCTGGTATCAGAAGCAGACCCAGGTGGCCCCGGCGGATGAGGCGGCGGGGCTTCCCGCGAAACGGGCCGCCATCGATCCGGCGTCCCTTCCCCAGGCGAAAATTGATAAAGCCATGGCGAAGGCGGATCTTCTCCGGCTGTATCTTGCCGCCCTTAAGCGGCCAGGATGGGGCGGGAAGGAAAAGGCCCGAGACGGTTTCATGACGGCCTACAATACCGGACTTGCCTATCCGAAGCTTTTCGGCGCGCTGGGGCCGGTGAGCTGGAAAACAATCGAAGGATGGAAGCGCAAAGTCAGCGCCGCCGGCATGGAAACCATGGCGCTGGCCGACACCAGGGGCCGCGCCCGCCGGGGGAAAAGGACGCTTTCAAAGGTTCAAACCGACATCCTTTTAAAATGCGTGCTGCATCCGAACAAACCGACCATCGCCGCCGCGATCCGGATGGCGAGCGCCGTAATAGAGACAAAGGGGCTTGGCGACTGGGCGTCCGAGGCGACCTACCGCCGGTGGCTCCAGGACTGGATATCCACCAACCATCACTTCTGGACCTTCAACCGCAAAGGCGCAAAGGCATGGAACGATGAGTGCGCCTTCTATATCGAGCGGGATTACAGCCTGATCAACGTCGGCGACATCCTGGTGGCGGACGGGCATGTGCTGAACTTCGACATCCTCGACCCCTGGATCGGCAAACCCCGGCGGATGACGCTCATTCTCTGGTACGACATGAAGAGTAACTACCCCATGGGCTGGGAGATCATGCCGACCGAAAACACCCAAGCCATCGCATCCGCACTTCGGCGGGCCATTATGCGGCTCGGTAAATACCCGAAGATGGCCTATCTCGATAACGGGAAAGCCTTTAAATCCAAATTTTTCAACGGGGTTGACTTCGACCAGGAAGGATTTACGGGGCTTTTTGATCGCCTCGGCATCGGCACCATCTTCGCCTGGCCGTATCACGGGCAAAGTAAGACGATCGAACGGTTTTTCGGTACGACGGGAGAGTTTGAGCGCTGGGTTCCGACCTATGTCGGTAACAACATCGAGAACAAGCCCGCCCGAATGATGCGAGGAGAGCGCCTGCATCGAAAAGCCTACGCCAAGGTGATGGGCGATGGGTGCATCACCCTGGAGCAGGCGCACATAGCCCTTGCCGCATGGTTTGATACATACGCCGGCCGCCCGCAAACAGGCCATTTGGATGGAACGACCCCGAACGAGTGGTACCTTGCCGAGCGCGGCCAGGGGGTGGACCCCGTTGAGCTTCGATATCTGATGATGAGCATGGAGATCAAGCATATTCACCAGAACGGTATCCGGCTGTTTAAACAGAACTACTATCACCCGGCGCTCTATGGCCGGCGCCATTCCGTCATGATCCGCTACGACCTTCAGGATAAATCGGCGGTGTATGTGTTCACACCGGACGGCGAGTTTCTGTGCGAAGCGACCCCCGTTGATAAGGTCCATCCGGCGGCCACCATTTTAGGGACGGATGCCGACCGGAAAAGACTTACCGATCACATCGAGCTGAAAAAACATCAGGAAAAAGAAGCCTCCCGGCTCACGAGGGATTTCCTTGAAGAGACGGTGCTGCCGGAGCATCGGCGACAACTGGCGGCGGCCGGTATCGAGATGGTTCAAACCGGCGGAAAGGTCCTCGCCCTGCCGGCGCCCGAAAAACCGGCGGTGATGACGGCATCGGATGAGAAGAAAATATTAGCCGAGCTTGAAGGGCTTAAGGCAATGAACGCCAAGCTTCCTGAAGAAGTAGAGGAAGAAGAATATACGCCGGAACGGGTTGATGAGACCGCGCTTGAATGGGCAAAACTTTCCGGAATGAGGGACATGGACCGGATGTACAAGCTCATCGAGTTCGAGGTGCGCGGCTGGTTAATCCCGAAGGAATGGCAGGCGTTCATGAAATTTTACGAGCAGACGGCGGAATATGCGCGCTATTCGGATCATTTTGAAATGCACCGGGCGCAGATGGTTATAGAGTATCAGGTGGAAGTGGCCGCCAGATAAAAAACCGGGCCCGGGTGCTGAAACACCCGGACCCACAACATCCCCACAAAGGAGGGAACAAAACGTAATGAAACCCGTACAATTTCAACCGACATTTGTCAAAACGAAAAACGTCCGGAACTTCGCGGTTATGATGGATGGCCTTTCCATGGCGGACGGCGAGGGGCGCCTGGGCCTGGTGTCTGGACCGGCAGGCCGCGGTAAAACCCGAACGAGCCAGTGGTACCAGGCCCATCACGATTGCGTGTATCAGCGCATGGCGACCATCTGGCGGCATAGTGAGACGGATTTTCTTCAAGCCCTATGCCGGGAGGTGGGAATCCTCACGCCGCCGAAGCGCAAAGGCCCCTGTTATATGGCGGTAATCGATGCCCTCATCGAGCGGCCCCGGCCGGTCTTTCTCGATGAGATCGATAAATTGCCCGACACTTTCATCGACCTGGTGAGGGATTTAAGTGACATGAGCCTCTCCGCGTTCGTTCTGGTCGGAGAGGAGCGGCTTCCAGAAAAGATAGGCCACAACAAACGGGGGTGGTCTCGGGTTTACCAGCAAATCGAGTTTCAGCCGATTCATGTGAGCGACATCATGCTCTACGCGCTGGAAGCCACCGGGCTAAAACTGTCTCCCCAGGTGGCGCAGATTCTTCACGGGTCATCCAAAGGAGATTTCAGGCTGGTGCGGCGAGACACACTGGCGCTGGTGCAGATTTGTAACGCCAAGCAGACTACGGATGTGACCGAGGAAATGGCCACGATCGCAACCAAGGCGGGCCTTCACGGGAGGTGATCATCATGGCGGGGTGGGGATTTGCAGATAAAGTGAGAAAAATGATGGAGGAGATGGGCCGAGGGGGGCGGGAATTAACCGTGGCCGATATAGCCCTTGCGCTGGATCTGATTTCTGACGCCGACAAAGGGCCGTTGTATCGCGTGCTGTGTGATTTCAGAAAGACTGGCGAAGTAGAGCGAATCGGGTCCGGTGTTTACCGGTATGCCGGGAAGGGCAGGAGCGCCCCGCCGGAAAAACGCCTGGTGATGTGGCGGTTGCTGCGGGCGCGGCGGGTGGTGAGCATTGAGGATTTGCAGGAGCTTGCGGGCGCAAGCCTTCTATATGCGCAGGAGTGGCTGTTGATGCTGACCCGTCGCAATATTGTGAGAATGATGGACAACGGGAAATATATGATGATCTCCGACCCGGTGGTGATGCCCGCGAACGAGGATAAGGCCGAATATTTGAGGCGGCACCGGATGGCGCTTAAGGCCTTGGATGAGGCGGCACAGGCGATCGATGCGGCTCGGACTGCGCTTTCGGATGATGAGGAGGGCCGCAATGATACAGCGACAAAATGACATCGCGCTATCGCGAATGTTTATTGGATTCATGCATTCTAACTGCCCGTGGCCAAAAGTTTATTTGTGGTCAGCCGTTTGGTGGAGGGTCCACGCCAAGGAAAGTGCCATCCCGCACGAATGTATCCAAACAGCGAAAACCCAGCTTAGACTATACAAAGATATTATGGCCCGCCCAAAACATTACGAGCGTTTACGCGATGTTAGGAGCGATTTTAGCATTTATCTGGATGGCTGACAACTCAGTCTGCGCAACGTTGGCCACAACTTAACCAGGAGAGGAGGTACTTTTGTAAAAAAAACGGGAAGCGGCGCGGCTGGAAAAAAACCAACCGCGCCTGGGAATCACAGGCCGGACAGCACGGCATGGTGCCGTGTCCACCGGGTAGCCGCCCGGGAGAACCGGCCAAAACAAACACCAGTATATTACCAAGGAGAATATGAACATGCAAACAAAGACAAACACCGTATCGCTGGCAACACTGAATGACGGCGCCGTTATTGAGGCGGTGGACATTGCCCTGCAACGGGTATT
The DNA here is from genome assembly GCA_034003325.1 of Desulfobacterales bacterium. Lineage (NCBI taxonomy): Bacteria > Pseudomonadati > Thermodesulfobacteriota > Desulfobacteria > Desulfobacterales > Desulfobacterales bacterium. The sequence continues at coordinate 367,610 of JAVEYW010000001.1, read as the reverse complement.
CGACAACATCGTTGACCCCAACACAGATGCAAAAACCGTTCGCGAGGTAACGCTGAAGATCAAGATCAAGCCGAGCGATGATAGGGATTTCGGGCAGATTTCCTATCAGGCGGTGCCGAAGCTGGCACCGGATATTGAGCAGATAACGCAGGTTGAAATCGGGCGTGCTTTGAGCGGCGCCGCCGAAGCGCGGGAACGCCAAAAACGGCAAGCGCCTGAAAGTGCGCCTGAGAATGTAACTGATTTTAAAACCAAAGCGGCGGGGAGGTAGACGATGCTTTCAAAATTGATTGATAGAATATGTGCGCTGAACGATCCGGCGATGGTTGAGATGGGTGACCGTTCATACAGTGACAAGCAATTGCTGCCCGTCTTAGCGCCTGCGGCACAGCCGCTGGTTATGCATACGCTTACCGGGCTGGTTGACTACATACGGGCGGATGTGGATGGCCTCCCCTTGGATAGGGTAATGATTCATGTGGTAAGCCATGAAAAGGTAGCGCTTTGCTCCGCCCTGTTCGGTGGATTCAGACAACGCGAAGTGTTTGCGGAATGCCGGCTGGTTACAGACGAATATCCATTTAACAAAAAGCTGAGCCAGGAAGCCTTCAGCATATGGTTGCAAACGGGCTTTGCCGCGACGCCGGATCTTGCGCCCGTTCTAAAGGTTACCGGCACCGTTACGGATGAGGCCGTTCGGACCAATGAGGATGACGGGGTCACCCAGCGGGTAACGGCGCGTGTCGGTATCGCCCGAAAAGAGGAGATCAGCGTGCCTAACCCCGTGGCGTTAAAACCCTTCCGAACCTTTCTGGAGGTTGAACAGCCCGAGGCAAAATTCGTTTATCGCATGTGGCGGCAGGAAGATGGCCAGCCGCCGCAATTCAGCCTGCATACGGCTGACGGCGGGGAGTGGAAGCTCGCCGCGATCGATAGTATCAAATCCTATTTTATCAAAGAATTACCTACTGTCACAGTGCTCGGATAGCGGCCTGATAATAGCATTATGGGGGCGTAGCGCATACGCCCCCATATCGAAAAGCAGGAGGCGGATATGCAGATACAACAAGAAGCGGTTGATTCGATCCATGCGTCGGCGCGGGAAGCCTTCAGATGCCTGACGAAATGGGAGGTGAAAACAGAGCAGGCGCGCGCGGCCAGGCAGACCGCCATCTGCGCGGTTACGAAAATCATGAAGCGGATCGAGGCCGCCGAGCTGAAGCACGCCGCGGCGGGATTGTCATTTAACAGCGCAGAAACAACGACGGCCGCTTAATCCGCGGCGAAGAGGAGGAAGCATATGGCAAAGGTTAGAAATACATCGATATGCAGCAACTGTGACGAGGTGTTTGCATCCAATGAGGCCGGTTTGTGCCCGGTGTGCGGGTCCGCAGTGGTGACGCCGTTGTCTGTCTGGGTGATGCCGTTGGATTGGGTTTGCGTGTCCGATACGCCCCGGCCGGGGCGATCCGATGAGAAACGCTTGCGGCTTGTAAGTTCACGGTAAAACGGGGAGGGAAAAAACCATGGCGATGCAGACCACGGGCGCGATTTACGGCGCCCAGAATAAAATTTTTCATAGAGGGTGCCAGTTCGCCGGAATGCCCTACCAGGAGAGAAAGGATGACTGGATCGGGCTCTTCCGGGAGATTGCCGGGCGAGAGCGCATCGATTCTTTCGCGGATCTCACGCTGGGCGAGCGCGCGGAGGTGATCACGCATTTGCAGAAACGGGGGGTGAAACTGTTCAACCCGCGCGTGCCGGCCGCGGACCGGGACTGGCAAAAGGGGGATGGGGACCGGCCGGTGGCATCGACCAAGCGGCCGTTGGAGGTGCCGGGGCACAAGCGGGGGCTGGTCTCGAAGATCGGCGCGATTCTGGCGGACAAAAAACTGCCGTGGAAGTATGCGGACGCAATCGCGAAGAAGCGATTCGGCGTGGATACGGTGGAGTGGTGCGATACGAAGGCGCTGCTTAAAATCGTGCAGATGCTGGCTGTGTATCAGAAACGGCAGGCGCGGCGGGATGCGGCCGCGGAAAGGGGTAGCGAGGAATGAAAATAAAAATCATATGCGTATCCGGCGTGTTCGACCTGTCGACCGATGAGCGGGAGCGCGGGGTTGTATTCGCGGAGAGTGATTATACCAGCGCGCTGCGGACGTTTGCCGGAGACAATACGAGTATCACAATGCGGGGGAAGAAGTTTTGCGCCCGCGTTTCGAGGGACAAGGTCGCCCCTTTGTTGATGGGGCTTTTGGACCGATAGCGAAAGGGGGGAAGAGTATGAAATATCCAGAAATAGGCGAAGAGATCACAACGGAGCGGGCCATCGAATTGTGCGAACACTTCGAGCTGGCCTATCTGGTGAAACGGATCCGGGAGAACGCGGGAAATTATAAAAGCTGGAAGTTCGACGGGTGCTCGATACTGCCCGATGAGCTGATGGGACTGTTAACCGGCTGCGACTGGCGGGATATCGCCTATAAATGCTGCCTGCCGCATGATCTGAAATATGCGTATGGAGATCCGGAAAACGGGACGGAGCGGAGCCTGGTGGATATTCAATTCCGGTCCGATTTGATGCTGAAGGCGGATATGCCGCACTGGTGCGCGTATGCGTTTCATTCAGCGGTGCAGGTGGGCGGCGCGGAGATCTTCGGGCTGTCGTTTTCATGGGGGTTTGCAAGAATAACAACAGAAAAGGGAGAATAGCCATGGCGCGTGTAAAACCGAACAATTTATACCCGATCAAGGATTTGCCGGCGGCCAATGCGGCCCTGGCGGAAATCGCGGTGCTAAAGCGGCAAATCGAGCAGATCGAGGGCGAACTCAACGAGCAGATCGACCGGCTGAAGGCGGACGCTGAAGCCAGGGCCGCTTCGCTCCAGACCTCGCTGTCGGCGATCGAGGGGGGTCTGCTCGCATTCGCGGAATACAACAAGACGGATCTTTTCGCGGACAAACGCTCCAAGGAGCTTGATTTCGGCATGCTTGGATACCGGAGATCAAAGGAGATCCGGCCGCGGCCGAAGCATACCTGGGCGATGATTTTAGGGCGCATCAAGGAACTTGGTTTTACCGGTGCCCTTCGGGTCGAAGAAAAGGTGAACAAGGATGAGCTGCACCAATGGCCGGATGAACGGCTGGAGCTGATCGGCGCCCAGCGGGTCGAGAAGGATTCTTTCTGGTACGAGATCGACCAGCAGAAGATTGCGGATATGGCGGCATAGATGAAAGGTGACGATATGAATGAGCATCTACGGGCATGCCCTTTTTGCGGTGGCAAGGATTTGTACGAAGACCGGGATGGAGATTACCACTTTATCGTATGTTCGTTTTGCTGGGCGGAAGGGCCGAGCTGCAAAGCCGTCGGCAATACAACGCTGGATTCGGCATCGATCGCCCAGATTGCATGGAACGGCGGCGTAAAATTCAAAAAAAATGAACGAGATGGGATATAAACGGGGAAGCAGATGGAAGCGTTGCTGTTACTTCCGGTCATAAATCCGGACGCAAACAAGCTGGAAGAAGCGTACGAGGTCGCGCGGGACCATTGGGCGGCGTATAAGGGCTCCCGGATCCGGGTGCCGGCGGCATTCCAGTACGACGGCGCCAGTATTCCGAGGCTGGTGTGGCCCGTCATCGGCTCTCCGTTTCAGCCGCGTTTCATGAACGCGGCGGTTTTCCATGACTGGATCTACCACACGCATCAAATCGAGCGGTGCGAGGCGGACAATCTGTTCCATGAATTGTTGCTCGAAAGCGGCGTGGCGGCGGAAACGGCCGCCACGATGCGCTATGCCGTCCGGAGCTTTGGCGGGTGGTATTGGGAGAATGATGAGGACGACTGCGCGTACATACGGCGGCTGACCGATAGAATTATCGCGGACGGGCGCACCCCGGCAATTTACGGGTTGTGCGCCTGATTTACAGGCGGAGGCGGTACGGATGAAACTGATTTGTCCCTCATGCGGAGCAATACACAGCGCGGAAGCGTGGCTGGCGGACGCGGATGCCAGGCAGGCCTTCCGGATCATGGGCGAGCTGCCGTGGGAGGTTTCCCGGCGGGCGCTGCAATATCTCGCGTTTTTCCGGCCGAACACGGGCCGCGGCCTTGCGTGGAGCAAAACCCTGCGGCTGCTCACGGAGATAAAGGGCCTGGTGAGCGACCCCCATATTCAGTGGGACAGGGGCGTTGCCAGGCCGAACAGCGGCCGGGCGTGGGGGCTTGCCATGGAGCGATTGATCGAGAACCCGCCCAAGCGCCTGCCGCTGACGAACCATAACTATCTCAGGGCGGTGGCCTATGAGATCGCCAACGAGATGGACCGGGCGAACGAGGTGGCGCGCAATCAGGCCGAGCGGACCGGGGCGGCGCGGCCTGCGCGGCCCGAATCGGATTTTTCATCGGTATCCGTCGAAGAAATGCGGGCGATCCGGGAGGAACGGTTGGGTAAGCGTGGGGCGCGATGACGATATCCGCAGAAGAAAGATTGCACGAAATGCTGACCGCCGCGGGGTTGCCGGTAAAATCGAGCTACCGGCGCGCCGAGGTGTGCGAGGTGCTGGGATGCTGCCGGCGAACCTTCTGGGAGCTGGTGGACCGGTACGAAAAGGACCCCGAGACAGGCGGCCCACGGCGGCCGGACAGCCTGGACTCCTATATGTTCCGCCGGGAGCGTCGCATCCCGTTTGACGAGCTGGTGGATTATCTTCGCAGAAATAACACCTATCATCGAAAAAACGCCATTGACACGGTGCAAATGAAGATGTTTGATTGACCGTCCCTCCCCTTTTCTTCTTTTCCCCCGAAAAACAAACAAGCTGTGCACGCTGATATAGCGCGGACGCGCGAAAAATCCCAACCCGGCCTATAGATAATTCGACTGTTCAACTTCCTCCTCACCGGGCACCCGGGCGGGCCTCTAAAGCACCCGTCCGGGTGAACCGGCAGAAAAAGGCGGCATACCGATGGCACGAAATTTGGGCGACATCAAACGGGTGATTCTTCACTGCTCGGATTCCGAATTCGGGGACGTGAAGCTGATCGACCAATGGCACAAGGCGCGCGGCTGGAAGGGGTGCGGGTATCATTATGTGATCACCAACGGCGTGATCGACCCCGGCAAACCCTACAACCCGGCGCTGGACGGGATCATTCAGCAGGGCCGGATGCTGACCGAAATCGGCGCGCACTGCAAAAACCATAACCATGACTCGGTCGGGGTGTGCCTGATCGGGCGGCACCATTTTTCCGGCAAGCAGTTATACGACGCGCTGCCGAGCCTGCTCCTGATTCTGGCCGACATCGGCATTACCTGGCGGGATGTGTACGGCCATTGCGAGTTTACGGCGCTTAAAACCTGCCCGAACATTGACCCCGCCTTGATTCGCAGGTGGGCGATGAAAGGAAGATGAAATGAAAAACCTCTTGAAGACCAAAACGTTTTGGACCGGCGTCAGCTCCCTGCTGGCGGCCGGGGCCGGCTATTACACGGGGACGATGGACACGGGCACGGCCATTCAGACGGCGCTGGCGGGTCTGGCGGTGATTTTTATTCGGGACGGCATGATCTCCACCAAAGCCGATGACGCAGGGCAACGCTGAGGCGCCGATGGATGAGTGCGATATCGGCCTGCGGGCGACCGAGGCGATGCAGCGGGCCGGCATCGCCCGCGCCCGGCGGCGGCTTTACGGTGGCGAGGGGTTGAGCGAATGCGAGGATTGCGGAGAAGAAATTCCGGAAAAACGGCGGGCGCTGGTGCCGGGATGCACCCGGTGCGTGGCATGTCAAACACGATTTGAGAAGGGGCTCGGATGACGCGGGATTTGGCTTTTTGGGCGCTCATATTCAACGTGGCGAATAGCGCGCTGACCTTTATCGTCGGGGCGTTCGTCTGGCTGATGAAGCGGGCGCAGATCAGCATCGACCGGTTCCGGGCGGTGGAACACGGGATCGGGTTGCGGCTGGATGATCATGACCAGCGGTTGATAAAAGTGGAGGCGGCGTGCGGGTATGCGCCGACCCATACGGATCTCGGGAAGATGTACGCGCGAATGAACGATATTTCCGGGCAGGTGAAGCAGTTGACCGGCGGGGTGGATGCGCTCAAGGCGAGTGTGGAATTGATTCACGAGCACCTGTTGAACGGCGGGAGGTAGGGAAAATGCCTGTAAACTATGAAGACATCGTCAGAGAGCATTTACGCATCACCCTGCTGCGGCTGCTGAACGAGCAGCCGGATTGTACGCTGAATGAATCGCTGTTGACCGATCTTTCCGGCTCCTACGGGTTTTCCGCGAGCCGGGACCGCGTGCGGACCGAGCTTGCCTGGTTGCGTGAGCAGGGCCTGGTCACCGTGGACGATATGTGCGGCCTCATGGTGGCGACGCTCACGAGCCGGGGCGAGGATGTGGTGTGTGCGCGCGTGGTGGTCCCCGGCGTGAAGCGGCCGAGGCCGAACCATGGCTAAAAAAAAGCGCATCGGGCGCGGGCAGCTCTCCACCGTGGATCGGATTCCGGAGGATATCCGGGTCGAGATCAACGCGGAGTTAAGATCCCGCAGAAAAACCCAGCAGGAGATCTTGCAGGCGGTGAATCCGCTGCTAGAGGAGCGCGGGGAACGGCCGCTGACCCGGTCCGCGCTGAACCGGTACGCCATGTGGGCGGAAGAGAAAAACACGATGATGCGGCAGGCCAGAGAGGCCGCGAACACCCTGGTGGGCGGACTCGGCGAACAGACCGGGACGGATCTTGGCCGGGCCGTGACGGAGCTGGTAAAGACCCTCACATTTGACTTGATCCTGCGGGCGCAGGACGGGGATTCCGAAGAGCCGATCGATGTGGACACGCTGAACAAGGTGGCGCTGATCGCGCAGCGCATCGAGCTTGCGAGCAAAACGAGCCTGGACCGGGAAACCGCGATCCGGGACGAGGCGCAAAAACAGGAGCGGGAGCGGCTCAAAGCCAAAACCATGGGCGCGATGGCCGAAGCCTCGCAGCAGACCGGCGGCAAGATGTCTTCCGAGATGTTCAAGAAAATCATCATGGAAACCTACGGCGCATGAGCGAGATCTTCTACCCATACCAGCAACGCTGGGTAACCACCGATTCGCGGTTCAAGGTGGGGATGTTCGCTCGGCAAACCGGCAAAACCTTCACCACCACGTTTGAGGTGGCCAAGGACTGCCAGGTCGCGGACATCGAAGGCCGGCGGGCAAGATGGGTGATTTTATCCCGCGGGGAAAGACAAGCCCGCGAAGCCATGGAGGAAGGCGTTAAACGGCATTGCCAGGCCATGGGCGCGGTCATCAAAGCCGTTGAAACGGAGTACCGGGGGGATGCCACTTACAAGGCCCTTGAAGTCGTTTGGCCCAATGGGTCCAAGATTACGGCCCTTCCGGCGAACCCGGACACGGCGCGGGGGTTTTCGGCGAACGTCTTTCTGGATGAGTTCGCCTTCCATCAGGATTCAAGAAAAATCTGGACCGCCCTTTTCCCGGTTATATCCGCCGGGTGGAAGCTTCGGGTGGTTTCGACGCCGAACGGCAAGGACAACAAGTTTTACGATCTCATGACCGGCGATGATCCGGTCTGGTACCGGCAAACGACCGACATCTATCAGGCCGTTAATGATGGGCTTCCGAGAAACATCGAGGAGTTGAAGCGCGCGCTCGATGACGAGGACGCCTGGGCGCAGGAATTTGAACTGAAGTGGCTCGATGAGGCGTCCGCCTGGCTGTCCTTCGAACTCATCAACGCCGTTGAGCACGAAAAGGCAGGCGACCCTTCGCAGTACGCCGGCGGCCCCTGCTTCGTTGGGGTGGATATCGGCGCCAGAAAGGACCTCTTTGTCATCTATGTGCTGGAAGCCGTCGGGGACGTGATGTGGACCCGCGAAATCATCGCGAAGAAACGCATCAGCTTTGCCGAACAGGATGCGCTGCTGGATGAGGTGATGGCCCGGTACAGGGTTGCCCGATGCTGCATGGACCAGACCGGCATGGGGGAAAAGCCCGTGGAGGACGCCCAGCGCAGACACGGAACCTATCGCGTCGAGGGCGTGCTCTTTAACCTTGCCAGCAAGCTGATGCTGGCGACGGTCGGCAAGGAAGCCTTCGAGGATCGAAAGATCCGGATCCCGATGGGGGATGCCCATCTGCGGGCGGATTTGCACAAACTGAAAAAAGTGCCCACGGCCACCGGCGCCCCGAGGTTTATGGCCGATTCCGACAGCGCGGGGCATGCGGATAGGACGTGGGCGTGTTTTCTGGCGCTTCATGCGGCAGGCAATCCCGCCGGCCCGATCGAATTTGAGTCCACGGGGCGAAGGACATACACGAAACTGACGCACTTCATGGGAGCGCGAAATGGCTGACGAGAACCGCAAAAAACCGGTCACCGATGAAATCGCGACCGCCCAGAAAGACATCGATATCTTCTCCGGATGGCTCAACCGCCTTGAAAACCCGGACCCGGTGCTCTTAACGGAATCCAACGGCCGGGGCTTGAAGCTCTATGACGAGGTGGCCCGGGACGCCCATGCCGGAAGCGTGCTGCAAACCCGGTATCTGGCGGTGGCCGGGCGCGAGTGGGAGATCGTTCCGGCGGATGAGAGCAGCCGGGCGCAAGAGATCGCGGATAAAGTGCATGAGGCGGTTGAGGGCCTGAATTTCACGCGCAGCGTGGCCGAACTCCTTCAGGCCGTGCTCTACGGGTTTTATGTGGTGGAAGTGATGTGGCATGAAGCGGGCGGCCTCTGGGTCCCCGCCGCCCTGGTCGGCAAGCACCCGCGACGGTTCAGCTTCACGATGGACCGGGAGTTGCGGCTCCTGACGCCCGCCAACATGCTCGATGGCGAGGCGCTGCCGGATCGCAAATTCGTGGTGTTCAGTTGGGGCAGCTCGGACAACCCTTACGGCAGCGGCATGGGCCAAAAACTCTGGTGGCCGGTCTGGTTTAAGAAAAACGGCATCAAATTCTGGCTGGTGTTTCTGGAAAAATTCGGCATGCCGACCGCGCTCGGCAAATACCCGCCCGGCACGGCGCCGGACCAACAACAGGCGCTGCTGGATGCGCTCGATGCCGTTCATGCGGATACGGGCATCAAGATCCCGAACAGCATGGAGATAGAACTTTTGGAGGCGGCCAGGACCGGGAGCGTCTCCTACGAATCGATGTGCGATTACATGGACCGGCAGATTTCAAAGGCCGTGCTGGGGCAAACGCTCACCACCGAGGTCAAGGGCGAGGGCTCGCTGGCCGCCGGCAAGGTTCACAACGAGGTCCGCGGGGACATTATCAAGGCCGATGCGGATCTATTGTGCGAGACGCTGAATTCAACGCTTATCCGCTGGATCGTGGACTATAATTTTCCGGGGGTGACCGATTACCCGGCGCTGTGGATCCGCACCGAGGCCGAGCAGGATTTAAAGGCCCTGGCCGAGCGGGACAAGATTTTACTGGTCGATATGGGGATGGCCGGGAGAGTGCCTGAGAGCTACGTCAGCGATACCTACGGTATTCCCCTGGCCGATGCAGGCCAACCGACGATTAAGGCCAAAAGCGAGCCGGAAAAGGCCGATGCCGACGCCAAGAATGCGGGGAAAGCGCCGGCCTTTTCGGCTGGAAGCCGGTTCACCCCGGATCAGCAGGCGATCGAGGACGGCGTAGACAGCATCCTGCCGGTGGCCTCGGCCCAGCGGGACCGGATAACGGCCGACATTCTGGCGGCGGTCGAGCAGGCGCAGTCCTGGGAGGATCTGACGATGTTACTGGCCGAGATGCTCGATGATGAGCCGGCCGCGGAAGAACTGGCGCAAACCCTTTCCCGGGCGATGGTGGCGGCCCATATGTGGGGGCGGTATGCCAAGCGTTAATCCGTTCGCCATGCCCATGCGGGAGGCGCTGGCCTTCTGGGCCGACAAGGTGCCGATGGCGCGCGCCGATTTTGACGAGATGGCCGAACAGATGCACGCCAGGGGGTTTTACGTCACCGGTCTCAACCGGATCGACCAGATCGAGGCGGTGCATACGGCGATCTACCATGCCCTTTCGGACGGGGAGACCTTCGAGGACTGGAAGCTGCGGATCAAGGACATCATCGACCAGCAGGGATGGAGCGGCGTGCGGCTGGACATGATTTTTCGCACCAATGTGCAAAGCGCCTACATGGCGGGCCGGTATGCCCAGATGACCCGCCCGGAGATTTTGAAGGCGCGGCCCTATTGGCGCTACAGCGCGATCAACGACGGCCGCACCCGGCCGACGCATCGGGCGATGAATGGCCGGATTTTTCCGGCGGATCATCCGATCTGGGACACTTGGTTTCCGCCGAACGGATACCGGTGCCGGTGCGGCGTGGACAGCGTCTCCGGCCGGGAGGTCGATCGGGACGGATTGACGGTCGAAACGGAAGATCCGACCGGAAAGCTTTTTGAGCCGACCGACTGGCGGACAGGGCAAAAGCTCCCCGCGCGGTTGCTGATGCCGGATACCGGCTTCATGCACAACGTCGGCAAGGAGTGGACGGCCGGGTTTGCGCCCGAGGCCCTCTCCGAAAAACTCACGGATCTGAAATTGCCGAGGGGCTTCCCCGGTGCGATCTGCCGGGAAACCGGAGGGCCGGTATTCACCGAGAACCGTTGCCTGCCGAAACTTTCGGAGATGGACATCCGGCACGTTCTGCCCGTCACGGCGGCGGATGTGATGGAAAAAGGCCTTGCGCCGGAAACTTACGTGAAGGCCTTTCTGGATGAATTCGGCATCAAGGACATCGACGGGCAAAGCATGCACCCGCTGCCCTGCGGGCTCAGCGTGCCGGTCGATAAGGGATTTTTCATCGACAAGGCCACCGGCGGCTGGAAAGCCACATGGACCGACAAGGGGCCGTACATGCGCCTCCTGGCGCGAACGATCAAGGCCCCATATGAGATCTGGCAGCGGCCCGTGACGGTCCAGGGCGATACCCGCATGGCGCTCAGGCTGATCCGGATGTTTCGGACCGGCAAGGCCATCGTCGGTTATGTTTCGTGGAGCCTGATCGGCGGCAGATGGTGGAGCGCCACGGCGTTTATGCCGAAATCGGGCCGCAGCGAAAAAGCGATGTACCGGTATCTGGAAGCGCAGCGAGGCGGGGTGCTGCTGTACCGGGAGGAGGAGCTCAAGTAGGGCCGGACTCTTGAGCGGACCCGTCAGGATCCGGACCCCGCCCCGGCGGGACACCCTGACGACGCCACAATCACTAAAGTAATTTTAAGCCGGCCCAGGGGGGAAAGTCAATGGCAGGGGTAACGATTTCCATAAGCGCGAGCGATGACGGGGTGCTGAAGCTGCTGAAGGCAGCCGCCGACCGGCTGGCCGACACGCGGCCGCTGATGAGCGTTATCGCCGAGACCCTGAAGGCCTCGGTCGAGAAGAATTTCGCCGCGGGCGGCAGGCCGGACAGGTGGCCGGTTTCGAAACGGGCCGGGCGGGACGGCGGTCAGACCCTAAGCCTCACGGGGAGATTGCGCAGAAGCATCACGGCCGAATCGGGAGCCGACTGGGCGGCGGTGGGGACCAATGTGAAATACGCGGCCATTCATCAGCTCGGGGGCAAAACCGAACCGCGCGTGATCCGGCCCAGGGTCAAAAAGGCATTAAAAACGCCCTTCGGGATCTTCAAAAGCGTCCGGCATCCGGGCAGCGTCATGCCCGAAAGACCTTTTTTGATGGTTCAGAACGAGGATTGGGACGAAATCAGGGCGACGATATTCGACTTTTTGGGCCTGTAGCGGCGCGAGGGGCTAAATTTGAAGCGTTCGCCGTATGAGGTATGGAGTAAGGCGAGCAATTTGACCATCGCCTGAAATTCGGGCTTACAGCGCGTTTAAAGGAGGCGGGCATGTGGATTGAGATTTTTAAGGGCGGCAAGCAGACCGACAGCACGGGCCGCGATCACGACGGCGATCAACTGATCGATGCGGCCGTGGCCTCGTTCGATGAAAAAAATTTGCCGCCGCTGGTGCTGGGACACCCCCGCGACAACAGCCCGGCCTATGGCTGGGTCAACGGGGTCAAGGCGACGGTCGAGGGCGGTGTCAAGCGCCTGCTGGCCGACATCGCCCCGGTGGAAGCGCTCCGGGAGTGGGTGAACGGGAAGCTATACGCCAACCGAAGCGCGGCGTTTTATCCGGATGGGCGCTTGCGCCACGTCGGGTTCCTGGGCGGAAGGCCGCCGGCGGTCAAGGGCCTCGCTCCCCTGCCGGCTTTCGGGGATGGCGTCGAAACCATGATTTTGTTTGAAAACAGCAAAAAAGCAGAAAAGGAGACTGGCATGAAATTTAGTGAATTTTTAAATGCGATCAACGTGTTCAAAAAGCTCGGCGGTAAGGACGAAGATATCGATCTGATCGCGCCGGCGGCAAAGCCTGCCGACCCCGCCCCCGGACTGTTTACCGAGGCCGATATCACGGCGGCCAAAAAGCAGGCGGCCGAAGATGAGGCAAAACGAGTCCGCGCCGAGTTCGCGGAGGCGGAGGCGACCCGGAAGCGGGCCGAGCGGGAAGAAAAAATCCGTCAATTTTGCGAGGCGGGCGTCAAGGCGGGCAAGCTCGCCCCGGCCTGGGTGTCGGCAGGCCTCGCCATGTTCATGGCCCAACTGCCCGACGAGGACCCCCTGCAATTTTGCGATGGGGGCGAGAAAAAGACCCCGGATGCCTGGTTCCGCGCATTCATCGACGGGCTACCGAAACTGGTGGATTTTTCCGAAATCGCCACCCGGGACAAAGACGCGGGCGCCGGCGCCGCATCGCAAACGCTGGCGGCCCTGACGGCCCAAAAGCTGAAAGACAAGCCGGATCTTGGCTACGCGGCCGCATTCTCGGAGGCGCAGCGCGAGCGGCCCGACCTGGCGGCGGAATACAGCCGCGAGCTGGCCGTATAAACGAACAGGACCCGAAAACAACAAAAAAGGAGCTATTCAGATGGCAACCGAAAACAGAGTGTTAGACGTAAGTTTCGAAGCGGCCGAGGATCTTTCAAGCGATCAGTATCGCATCGTGGTGCTGGACACCGGCAAAGTCCGCCGGCCGAACGCCACTACCGACATACCGCTTGGCGTGCTGCAAAACGCGCCCGTATCCGGAGCGGCGGCAAGTGTCCGGCTGATCGGTATCAGCAAGATTCAGCTTGGCGAGACGGTGGCGGAAAACGAGTGGGTGAAACTCGAATACATCGATGCCGCGGACGCCGGCAAGGGCCTGGACGCGGATGTCGCGCTCGATCTGGCGATCGGCAGATGCCTTTCGGGCGGCGGCGAGGACGAACTGGGAGAGGTGCTTCTCTCCGGCGCGGTGCATCAGGTGAATGCCGCATCGTAACCCATAACCAAAAATACGTCAGGAGGTCAGTAACATGCCCCAACCCAATACGAGAGAATTGATTGTAGCCGGGCCGCTGGCAAACGTCAGCGTGGCCTATCGCAACCAGAGTTATGTCGCGGACCGGGTGTTCCCGATCATCGACAAGGTGTCCCCGAAAGCAAAAATCGCGCGCTATCTGAAGGGCGCCTGGTTCCGGGACGAGGCCGGTATAAGGGCGCCGGGAACGCGCGCGAATCGCGGCGGGTACCCGGTGGACTATATCGATATCGCCACCAAGGAATACGCCTTCGCCCATGAGGTGACCGACGAGGATCGGCGGGCGGCCAAGGTGGCCGGCGCGCCCCCGCTGAACCCGGATCAGGACGCCATCGAGTTCGCGGCCGACAAAATCGATCTGAAAAAAGAGCGGCGGGTCGCGGATCTGGTGCTTTCAACGACGTGGAGCGCCACCTCGGGCGGCGAGGATGCCGCCGGCCTCTGGGCACCGAACGACGCCACCAACACCTTTTTGGCCGACGTGAACGCCCGCATCGAAAGCATCCGGGCGGCAACGGGCATGAAGCCCAACACGCTGCTGATGGATCACGGCACCTACATGAAGGTCAAAGAATTGGACGATCTGCTGGCCCGTATTCAGTACACCCAACGGGGCATTTTGTCCGCCGATATGATCGCGGCCATCCTCGATCTCGATGAGGTGCTGATCGGAGAGGCCATTTATTCTTCGGCCAAGGAGACCAAGGCCGGCACCGATTTTACCGCCGTCAACGTCTGGGAGAAAAACGCCGGCAAGGGCAGCGCGTTTCTGTTCTATCGACCCACCCGGCCCGGTCTCAAAACCCCGTCCGCAGGGTACCAGGCGCGGGCGGCGTATGAAGACGGATCCCCGCGGCGCACCGTGAGGTGGCGGGAGGCCGCGGAGCATCAGGACGTTTATGAGGTGGCCGAGGATACGCATATCGTCGCCACCGGGGCGGATCTTGGCTTTTTGTGGGTGGATACCATTTTGACCTAACCCGCTGGGGCGGACCTGCGTGTCCGCCCAATGGAGGAGTGACCCATGCCGTACTGCACGATCGCCGATATCACCTGGCGCGTTCCGGAAAATGTGCTGATCCAGTTGACCGACACCGAAAACGGCGTCGAGCCGAACGAAGCGGTCGTGGCCGCGGCCATCGCCGACGCGGATGAGGAGATCGACGCGTACCTGTCGATGCATTACCGGCTCCCGTTTGCGACCGTGCCGGCCATGGTGCTGCGCTTATCTGCGGATCTGGCCGTGTGCAGACTGTACGCAAGGTGCAACCACATCGATCTGCCGTCTCAGTGGGACGCGCGCTGCAAGGCCGCCCGGAGAATGCTGGAAAAAATGGCCGAAGGCAAGCTCCGGCTGGATGTGCCCGAGCCGGCCGATGTGGACGCCGGCGTGGAAGTGACCTCCGGCCGGATGGATAAAATATTCACCCTGGGCCGCCCTTCGGACGGATCCCAGGGCAGCCTGGACAACTACTAAGGGGGCGCCATGCACGAATTTGCCGTTATTGAAGATGCCGCCCTGGCGGCGCTGGCGCCGCTTCGGGCCGAGGGTGTTAAATCGCTCGATCTATACGTCGGGCAGATGGAGGCGGAGGATATCGGCCAGGTGACGATGCTGTTTCCGGCCGTGTACGTGGTTGCCGAAACGCTCTCGATGCCCGAAAACGAGCAGGTGACGCGGCCCACCGTGACCCTGACCCTGCTCATCGGGGACCAGAACCTGCGCAGCGGACGGGCGGCGGTCCGCGGAGACGGCACCTCTCCCGGCGTCTACTATCTGCTGGAGCGTTGCCGGAAACTGCTGCACGGCAAACCCATCGTGCCGGGCTGGCGCACCTGGCGCGTGACGCAGGAAACCCCGCTGGTATACGCGCCCAAAAAAGGCGTCTGTATCTTCGGCGCCATTTATCAATCGCGAATCTGAAGGAGATCATCATGCTATCGCCAAACACCGAGAACTATCTATACGGCCGCGGGCACCTGCTGTTTCAGCCGTCCGGCGTTACCGGCCTGATCCATCTGGGCAACGTGCCGGATTTCGGCGTCACCGTCGGGCTCGAAAAGGACGCGCACTATTCGTCCATGGAGGGCACCCGCGCCAAGGATCACGAGATCATCAAGGAGAAATCCGCCAAAAGCACCATCAGCCTGGAGGAATTTTCGGCTGAAAATCTCAATATGGCCTGGATGGGAAACGGCGTGGTCAACACCACCCAGGCGGCCGCGGCGCTGGACGGCCAATCGGTCACAACGGTTGCCGATAAATTTGTAGAGCTTGGCAAATACGGCGTGTACTGCACCCGCATGTCCCACGGCGCCGTCACCGGCGGGCCGTTCGTGGCGGGGGAAACCATCACCGGCGGCACCTCGGCCAAAACGGCCAAGGTGGCCTGGGCCGGCGCCGGGTTCCTGGAGCTGATCGATGTTTCCGGCGCGTTTACCATCGGAGAAACCATCACGGGCGGCACTTCCGCCGCGACCGCCGTGGTAACGGCCTCCGAGCAGGTCGAGGATGTGGTGGTGACGGATCATGCCACGGTTCCGACCAAGCGCTATGCGCTGGGGACGGATTATAGTTTTGTTAAAGCGGGCGGCCTCATTCGAGAGCTGACCGGCGGCACGATCGCCGCCCATACGGCCTTTGTGTCCGCCGATATTCCGGCCAAAAGCCTGGCGACGGTCAACGCGCTCAAGAGCACGGTGGTGAACGGGCGGTTGCTCTTTATCGGCAATCCCGATGACGGGCCGAAGATGCGGGTCGAGGGCTGGAACGTCAATCTGACCATTACCGGCGAGGCCAAACTCATCAGCGAGGGCATTTCGTCCATCCCGATGGAGGCGGAGTATCTCAACGACACGGCCAATCATCCGGACAACCCGTTTTTCAAGGTGACCACGATCGCGTAACCGGCTCGTAACCAATAGGGGCGTATGGCAATACGCCCTTCGCATAAAACACAGGAGATTTTGAATGGCCAGAAAAATTAAAGTGATCAAGATCGACGATCTTGAAATCACGATCCGGGAGCTTCGGATCAAGGATATCATCGAGCTGGTGGAGGCGGCGGACCGGAAAAAAGACGCCGGCCCGATGGAAACACTCAAGGAATACCTGCCCCGGTTGACGGACCTCGACCCGGAGAAAGCCATCGGCATGGCCCCTTCGGAGCTAAAGGAGGTGATCGAGGCGGCCCGGGAGGTCAACTCGGATTTTTTCGATGCCGCCAGGGCAATGGGCGCGGGAAAGATCCTGGCGGAGCTTCGGGCCTCTCTGGAGAGGGACTTTTCCGCCATTGTTGCCGACTCATTGAGGCAGGCCACGGGGACGTGATGAACTACGGGTTCGGTGATTTTTTGATTGCTATGGAGTCCCTGGCGGAAAATCGGGAACGCGAGGTGAAGGACGCGGCGTTTGCGGCCCGTATGGGCTATCACGCGGACGGCAACACGTTTTCAGGATTCATGCGGAAGTGAGCCCAACGCGCAGAGAAACAGGATCAACCCGGCCAACGTCAACAGGGCCGCAAGAGCGGAAATAATATGCCATACGCCGATAAACAGGAGGGCAAAAAACAGCACATTGCCCGCCATCGGCCACACCGCCGCCGCCGGGAAGCTAAAGATCCTGGCGGCGATCACAATACCAATGACGGTAATCAACATGTCCATAAGGCACCTGTGAATGCATGAATAAAACGCTGAATCTCATCATAGCCCTGAAGCAGACGGGGGGTCAAGTGCTCGGGCAGGCGGTGACGGGCCTTGGCCGGCTGAATGCGGCCAGCCGGGCCTATCACACAACGCTGGCGGGCATGAACGGCGCCGCCAATCAGTTCACGGGCATGCTGACCAAAATGGCCGCGGTTCTGGGCGGCGCGGATCTATTCCGGCGGGCGGCCGGCGGCGCAACGGCCTTTAACGACACCGTGGAAAAATCCCGCATCGGGATCGCCGCCCTGGTGCGGACCTTTAACGATTTCACCGATTCCCAGGGCCGGGCGCTCTCCGCTCAGGACACCTACACAGCCTCTCTTGAGATCGCGGAACGGATTCAAAAACGCCTTCAGATCGAGGGCCTGAAGACCACGGCCACTTATGGGGAGTTGCTGCGCGCCCTGCAGGAAGGCATCGGCCCCGCGTTTAAGGCGGGATTCAACCCCGATCAGGTGGTTAAATTCACTTCTCAGATGACGCAGGCTGCCGCGGCGCTCTCAGTGCCTATGGACCAGTTGGGACAAGAAATCAGGACGGTTCTCAGCGGCATCGTCGATAAGAATGCCCGCGTCGGGACGGCATTGGGCCTTTCCGCTGATAAAATCAAAGAACTATCAAAAACCGGCGGGCTTTTTGAATATCTCAGCGAAAAATTAAAAGAGTTCGAACGCGCGGGCGAAGATACGGCCAAAACTTATTCCGGGGCAATCAGCAACCTCGCGGACGCCATTCAAATGGCGCTCGGCAAGGGGTTTGAAAACAGTTTTAAGCAAACCACGCAGTTTCTGCTGAACCTGCGGGACGCTATTGTCACCGTGGATGAAGCCACCGGGACATTTAAATTCAACGATCGCATGACGGCCGCCTTTGACCAGGTGGATCAGGCGATCGGCCGGGTGCTGGCGGATATGGGCCAAAATTTACAGGCCCGGATTGGAGATCTGGCAGGGGCTTTTGCCAATGTGGCGGAAGCCGTGATCCGCGTGGTGGGCCTGTTCACCCGGATGCTGGGCGTTGTTGGCCCTTTTTTGCCACTTATTGCCCAGACGGTCACCTATATCGTGATGCTGAAAGTGGCGCTTTATGCGGTGCTGGGGCTGCCGTTGTCCCTGTTTCGCCAGGTAACGGCGCTGGGAGCGGGCTTCAAGGAATTAGGACTTGCGCGCATCATCACGGGGTTTTCAGGTCTTCGGGCAGCCATTGCGGCGGCCGCGGCATCCACCGGCCTCATGAGCGTGGCGTTTAATGCGTTTATCGCAGCCGCCGCCGCGCAGGGCGCTTATAACATTGTCAGACTGGTAAAGGTGCTCTGGGAATGGCGGGATGCCGCCAATGGCGCCCGGGCCGCGCAGGACCGGCTAACCGAAAGCACCGCCCGGATGATGGATAAGTACAAGGCCTATGCGGATTACAAGCCGCCCTCTGCAAGCAGTCTGGCCGGAAAATCTAAAGACGAGTTGACCGCGTTGCAAGGCGAGCTCTCAAAAACACGGGCCTACCTGATCGCGCTGCAAACCGATCTATGGCAAAAATCAGAGGCCACGACATGGCTGCGGCGTCCCACGGATGAAGCGAAAGCGGCCAAGGTCGCGTTGTTGGAAGTCGAACGAAAACTGAAGGATGTCGATGCCGCGAGAAAGCAACTTGCAGCCGCCTTATCCGGGAAGGCCGCATCCTCCGGCACCGTGGTGAACCCGAAACCGCCCCCGGCGGAGCTGACCGATGCGCAAAAAGAGATCGTTGCGGAGCAAAAGCGCCTGGAAAAAGAGCTTGCCGCCGAGTTGATTCAGATATCCGGGGACAAATGGACTGTCTTGTCGAACCAGGCAAAGGCGCACTATGACGAACAGGTCGCCATGGCCCACGGCAACGTCGATCTTCTGGCCAAGGCCGAGAAGGTATACGCGGCCAGGGTCAAGGAGATCAACGCCGACCGGGAAAAAGAAGCGCTTTCAGGCGTGGTGGCGTCCAAATCGGCGCGGTTGTCCGCCGCCACCCAAACCGCGCTGGCCATGCTGGAGGAGGTGTACCGGAAGGGGGATGTCAGCCTTGCCGACTACTTCCAGCGCCGCCGGGAGATGATTGACGCACAAGTCCGGGCTGAAATCGATGGGCTAAAGGCCCTGGCGGCAGCCGAAACGGACCCGATCAAGAAACAAGAGATCAATGACCGGATTTTTGAAAAAGAGCAGGATCATCGCAGAGCGCTGATCGATCTCGCAAGACAGCAGGCCGACGCGGAACAGCAGATCGCGGAAAACCGCAAGGCCGCGGAAGCGATTCTGGCGGGCCTTAAAAACCGCGCCACCAGTGGGACCGGGACCAATTTGGATGGCCAGTTTCTCTCCGAAACGGGGGAGCTGGACGCGCGGCACGCCGAGGAAATTCAGCGCCTTCGCGACCTGAACGCGGAAAAAGCAAAAATTGATGAGGCGTACCGGCTGCAAAAGCTTGAGCGGGATAAGTTGCTGTTTGATCAGGAGCAACGGTTAAATGCGTATCGGTTGCAGGCGACGTCGGAGCTTGCCGGCGGGTTAAGCGATCTGTTCCAAGCGCTGTACGAGGCCGGCGGAGAAAAAAACAAGGAGTTTTTCGCCGTCGCCAAGGCGGCCGCAGTGGCCGAAGCCATCATCAATACGTACCAGGCCTATACCAAGGCGTTGGCGCAAGGCGGCGTCTGGGGCACGGTTCAGGCCGCGGCGGCGCTGGCCTCGGGCATGGCGATGGTGGCCAAGATCCGATCGCAAAGCCTGGCCACGGGCGGCCCCGTGCTGGGAAAAAGCCCGCACGACCGGGCCGACAACATTCCGATATGGGCCACGGCCGGAGAGTTCATGCAGCCGGTCAGCACGGTGCGATACTACGGCACGGCGGTCATGGAGGCGATGCGGAAAAAGCTGATCCCGAGGGATTTTTTCGCCGGGTTCTCTCTTCCGGCGGCAAGACCCGCGGCATCCTTCGCCCTGGCGGCCGGCGGCAGCGTGCCCTCATCCGCTGGGGCCTTTTCCGTGTCCGTGCCGGTGACTATTTCCGGCGGCGCGGAGGCTGCCCGGCTGGCAAAGGTACTGCCGGGTGAGATCGAGGCGACGGTGATCCGGGTCATGAAACGGGAGATGCGATAGATGGCGAATATGAGCCTCGGGGCCTACACCTTTGTGCTGAATCCTGCGAGCATGGATATTCCGGAATCCAAAAAGCTGTTTGCCGAGGTAAAGACCTACTCGGGCTCCGCCATCTTCCAGTGGCCCGCGCTGATTCAGGGTCAGACGGTGGAGCTTTTCTGGTCGCACATGGGCGTGGCTCAGTATGAGGCCTTGCGGGCGCTGTACCTTTCCGATGCGGTGGTGACCTGGAATCCGCAATATCTTGGCACCTATCAGGTGGTGGTGAGCCACCTTGAGGGCAAATACCTGGATGCGGTGTATAACGCGCACCCGTACCGGTATGACGTCAAAATGAAACTTAATATCAGAAGCTTTACGGCAACATGAGGTAATTCAATGGCATTAACATCCTATGCCCTTTCAGAAAATGCGCTATCCCGGCCGGTAGCGCAGGCGCTACTCCGCCACGCCTTTGACAAGGTTCCTTATGCGCCGCCGACCACCCTGTGGTGCGGTCTGCATCCCGTTACGGCGTTTGCGCAGACCGCCCTGTCCGCCGGGGCACCTTTTTTCGAGCCCGAGCCAAGGACCGATAACGGGTATCATCGGGTCGCGGTGGACTGGGAGCGGGTGGATACCCGGACTGTCACCAATGCAAGCGATGTCGTTTTTCCGGTCCCCATTGTGGATTTGGGAGCCATCGCCGGGTTTGCGTTATATGATGCGCCGGTGGGGGGCAATTATATCGCGCGGGCGATTTTTAACTACATGTTGGTCCCCATTCCGGCATACGCCGGGAAGAAGATTTATTTTCCCGCCGGGACGTTGGATTTCACCTGGGATGCGCTCAATCATTATGACAACGGGGCAAACTGGTGTGGGTTCAGCGATTATCTGGCGGATAAATTGAACGGGCTGCTCTTCCTTCATGAGCCGTTTCCCTGCCCGGATGTGTATCTGGGGGTTGCGAAAGCGGAGGTCACCCGGTCCGATACGGTTGCGACCATCACGGAATGCGATGCCGCCGATTATTTTCGGTTCCACATTTCGCCGTCCTCAGAAAGCGGGGACAACCCCCAGTGGTATTTTGATGAGATGCGATATGCGATGCTGGATGTCGAAGAGGACACGGAATACTCTCCGGGTGAGGTTGAATACGATCCAGTCGTCATGGACGGGTTTCTCTTTGAAACCTGGGGGTGGCTGCGTGGGTTTTATGTGGATGCAGAAACGCCCGGAACCGGGAATATTTTGGCCCATCATGGCCGGTTCGTAAGAATTGGCCCGGATGCAGCTATGACGACGGCAAGGAAATTCTATTCGATGAACAACAAAGCGATCCATGTAACCCCGTCGATTGCTTCTGTGGAGATAAGATGATCACACTGGACCCGGCATTATTATCTGCGCAGAACAGTATGGAACGCCTACCCATCGTCAAAATGCGCTCATCGACCTATTTGCCTGAGCTGCCATTTGACGGAAGTGTTTTTAACCCGAATTTCGCGGAAAACGAAGTGGCGCCGAACATGATCCGGCTCTCGGACGATTCACTGACGATCCTTTATAGCGAGCCGCGGTATGGCCGGGTATATTTCATGCGGTCCGATGCGGACAAATTGCAGTTTACGCAGCCGGTGGTGATTTATGACAGCGTTACGAGCGGGTTTGTCCCTTGCATGGTCGAGTTGCCAAACGGCAATATCGGCGTGATCCTGGTGGACGAACCAAATGGCCTGATCTTGCGGATGGTCATTACATCCGCTGGCGCGATTGTGACGGCGGCATCTACTATTCAGTATTGGAGCACCAGCTATACCGTCTCGGGCGGCACGGTCGTTAAGCTGGCCAACGGCACCTATATGGCTGCCATTGGCATTTTAAACGAGAGTACCGGCGTTTGGAGCATCGGCAGTTATGCATCCGCTGATTTTCTGACCTGGGGGGCCATCTCCTATTTCTCGCTGCCCGGGCTGGCGGATGATCGTGAAAAACTGAACCCGTGCCTGTATCAGGCCTCCACCGGCATGCTGGCGCTGGCCATAGAATACGCGAGTTTCGAAAATGAGAACGGCCAGATCATTACCAACATCGTCACCTTTTTGTCGAACGATAACGGCGTCACCTGGGCAGCCGGGGATCAGGTCACGGATTACACCAACCTGGCGCAGGATGCGAAATACCCCAGTATCGCCGAGAAGAGCGATGGGGACATCATATTGTCCTACACCGAGGAGGAGACGGTACGGTTTATCGATTCGGATTCGGTCGGGTATCTGGCTGCCAGCGGCGGCGACATCGTTAATGACGATTTATACCCCACCGCCATGCATTATGATCCGGCAACCGGGTTGCTGCATGTCCTAAATTCGTTCAATAGCACAGGGACCAAAGCCCTGATTGGTCTATTGGCCATTGATGTCGCCACCTGGACGATTCAAAAAGCGGTTACGAACCACACCGTGCCGGCATTCAGCGATATTTATACCGCCAACCATATCTGGTGGGATAAATGGCGTAGTGACGGGCAGTATCTTTGCTTCGGGACCAGCGGCGGATTTCATTTCGCTGTTTACAATGCCGAGGCCGATACCATTGTGCAATATAGCTTGAATGAAAGTATCACCTACGGCCTTGACCCGAACATGAATGCGCAAATGTCGGTGGGGTGTTGGTCTGTGCAATATAGCTGCCCAGTAATTGCAGCGCAAGTGGTGGCGAGCGACCACCGGTTGTACCTGCTATTTGCCTATAGCTCAGCCTATTGTGAGACGATCATCGTCGGCTTTATTGATCTGGCTGAGAATGTCGATCCTATAACGAATATCGCCAGCCTCAATGAGGTGTGGAAAGCCGCTTATCAGGAGGTAAGGTTGGTTATACCGCAGGGAACCGGCCGCGATAAGAATTTCTTGGTCTCTCCGGATGACGATCTCCTGTTCGTGGCGGCGCATAATTCCCTTGCGGTAGGCAACGAACAATACCATGGCGGGCTATGGGTAATCCAGCTATCTACCGGTCAACTGATCTTCTCCATGAATTATATTACAAACTCTTCTTTCCATAAATGCGGGATCATAGGGCTATGTTATGCCAACGGGCATCTGTACGGATCGTTCGATTATTGTGAGAATTATGGTCAGGAAGACCGCCGCGGCTTAATGGATATCAATATCGCAGCCCAGAGCGTTTCTTATCACCGGCCCACTTATGCATCCCTTGACAGTTACGACTTGCAAGGAAAAACAGTAGGCTCGGACGGGAAAATATTGATCGCCACTACGACAGCATTCGGCGTTGTCGCGTTTAATCCGCAAACCTACGAATGGACATATTTCAACGAGGATACAGTCCCTGGGATAGCGAACGGCGGATTACTCGGTTTTCACAGTGTCGCTTACAACCCAACCGACCAGACTATATTCGCAGGCGCATATTGGAAGACCAGTTATCAGACCAAGTCCTACGTGGCCGCCTTTAACGAGACCGGAGCTTTTCACCAGAGTAAACATTACACCGGCGCGCTGGTGGAAGGGAATACGTATTCGTTTTCAGCAGAACCGGCCGCGCTGACGCTGAATTCGTATGATTACGATGCATCCGTGGTTTATGATGAAACAGACAGCCTATGGGCGGTATGGACAAACCGAATGATAACCAAACGATCCGTTATGTGGGACTCAGAGACGCAATCGCCCGATCTGACATCACGGCTGGTGTCCGGAACCCCCATCGACATTACCTGGGACATCACGGGCCCGAACAGGTTAACATTCTCCCTGGCAGACGGCCATCTCTTCGACCCACAAAATGCATTATCCACGCTGTCCAATGTCGTCAAAAAAGGCCGGATAATCGATATCAGTTTTGGTGAAACCATCGGTGGCGTGCCTTACTGGCAATCTCAAGGGCTGTTTATCGTTACCGAAAACCGGGTTTCTTATGTGAAAGGGTCGGCGCCCGTTATTTCCGTGACCGCGGAAGACCAGCGCACAGTGTGGGAGCACATGAATATCGTGGCGACAGAAGATTATTCTTCGGCGATGCCGGATAATATTCTGATTGATTTACTTCAGGATCATTGCGGGCTGACGGCCTCCGGCTACGATGTCCCGGCGTTTGCCAATGAGCACGAATGCTTCATTCAATGGGTGGATCAAAGCTTTGCGGACATCGTGAAAAGTTTGTGCGACCATTTCGGGTATTTTGCCTGCGTGGATACCAGCAACAAGGTCACCTTTCGGCGGATTGATTTATCTCGCGCAGAAACCGATAATATCTACCCGCAGGCCGTGATCATCGAGTTTTCGCCGGAGGATAATTATTCGAATTTCGTCAATCAGGTGGTCGTGAATGGCGAGAGCCATGACAATATAGAGGTCCTCTATGAGGCCGAAGCAATCAAAACCCTCAACGGGACTCTTGGCTGGTGGGGTGGCGAGAACAAGGTCAAGGTTTGGTACTCCGAGGACAAATCAAGGACGTGCCTGAATCCGCGGCTGGAAGTCCATCAGAGCGTAAAGGATTACGGGCCGTTCATGGGCTTGTTCTCAGGATATGGCAGCGAGGGCATCGTGGGCGAGGACGATCTGCACCAATGGTGCGAGGTTAAGACCGAGATGCCGAGCCTGATCGGTTATGTGATCGGTGAGATTGCATTGCTGGTAGGGACAGCCACCATGGCTATGACATGTGATGGTAGCCGAAATTGCGGGATTTACATCGCCATGACATCAACGGCGTGTTCCGCGCTATTTGAAACGCTGTCTTCCGTGGCGATGTATCATTACACCGTCTGGGCATCCCCTGTTGGTTATGAGAAGCAGCAAATATCGGGCAAGGCTGATGATGTCGAAAAGCAACAAGAGATGAACGGGCAGATAGTAACCGAAAGTATCGATGATCCGTTTTGCTACGAGGTAGGGCATTGCTTAATGGTGGCCGCCTTTGAGCTTGGCATTGCCCGGGCGCAACGAAACACGGTCAAGGTTGTAAAAACGGCCCATTTACAGGATGAAATCGGAGATATAGTCAGTCTATCCCATCCGTACACAGGCCAGCCGATCCGCGGGTTTGCTACCGGGTTGACGCGATCCTATTTGAAACCGGATTCAAATGACGGTGGTGACGGCGGGTTCACGGACACCGTCACGATGTGGAGGCTGTAATGCGTCAATACGGCAGAAAATTTGTTGACCGGTATGTCGCTAAAAAAATAGCGGGCGCGACTGAAACCAGGGACGCCGTGCTGGTGGATATCGATACGGTATCAAAGGTGGCCAGGGTTAAAATAAACGGGTCAAGCAAGCTCGTGACTGCCCATTACCCGCGCAACTGGTTTACGCTCCCGTATTATATGAAGGTCGGAAACGCCGTTCGGATCACGCATCGGGGCGGTGTCAGGGGCTACGTCGAAATCTCCGGCGAAGGCCGCGCCATTCCGTTTGCCGTATCGGTCACCGATTTGGTCAACCCGACATTGTCTGACGGCATCATCAGCGGGCTGGAAGTCACCATCGATTCGACCGGCACGCGCTTTATCGTTTCTCCAGGCACCTATCGCATCAACGGGGAATTATACGCTTACGCCGGCACGGAGGTGATGGCGACAGTGGACCCGATGATGATGGAAGACCCATCCTCTCACACCATGGGGGATTTTGCCGTTATGGGGGAAACATCCGAATGGGCTGGGGACGACCTGCAAATCATTCCGCCAGGTGGGTTCCCCGGCATGGGGTGGCACATTTTATTCGGATATATCGTTTTATCGATAGGAGTCGACGGGCCGGTGTTAACCGTTGGTGAATCCACTCCAGACTACACCATTCATGCGGCGCCGGTTATGCCGGATATTCCTTCGGATCATATCCAGCTGGCCTATCTGCTGGAATATACGCGGTATGGCACTGACTACGGGCCGTTATATGAGACCTCCGATTTGAATGTGCCCTGGATCGATCCATACCCATCCTATTTTAAGGTCACAAATTATCAAAACATATCAAAATGGCCATGCGATTCGATAGGCTATGAACCGCGAGGTGATGAAGACGGCGACGGGGTTGGCGCGTATATTAATACCAACCCATATAATGTAAAGATATGCGACCCCTATTGCCATTGGGAAAAGCATTTCCCGTGCCCCGCACCGAAATACAGACTTACGGTGAAGGTCATGAACCAATATGATTGGCCTGAATGGGGACCAGATGGCGAACCGTGGCAGGTCAATGGGCAGATGATATATGGGTCCGGGAATTCTACGTTTGGCGCCGTGCATGTCATCGACCAAAACAGGGGGTTAGTTAGTCCGTCTCGTATTTTGACAACTGAGCTATCGTCGGAGGCACAGACTGAATTTTCATTCGAATATCTGCGGGATACGGCAACGGCGGGCATAGCCTCCGGGTATGACGTGGAAGAGGCGGACCCGGTGTTCCAATTGTCATTGAACAATAAGGGCTACGAGTACGTTGTGACCAATATCCACATCAATATCCCTTACAAAGAAAGGCAGGACAACACTGGGATTTTTATAAGTGGTTGCTTCATTCAGGGGCAGGTATATGAAAAGCCGGTATTTATTAATTTCGGTGGGAGCGAGGCTCCGACCCAGCTGAAGGTGGAAGATCTATGACGATTTTTAGGCGGCATAACATAATGATGGGCCAATTGGCTGAGATAAGGGAAGCCGTGGCGTATCAGACAAAGTTGCTCGAAACGATTGTGGACCAACTGGATATGCGGGAAAAAACCGCTGCGCAAGCTCGCATGGATTGGGAACAGCATAAAAAGCGCATTTCCGGAATGCTCACGAGAATGCCGGGAGTCGCCGGCAACCAGCAATATCAAGAGGCTATCACCAATATTTTCGACACCATCGGGGCAAACAAATGACAACAGATTATCACACGCCATACCAGGATAACGTCACGACGTTCCGGGCCGCGGACATGAATCCGCCATTGGCTGCATTGGATGCAGCGATTGGAGCAAATGCGCTGGCTATAACCGGAAAGGCGGATTCTTCTCACACCCATGACGATCGGTATTACACAGAAGACGAAATCGATTCGATCGTATCTGGAATAGGCGATGGCGATGTCTTCGGACCTGTAACCAATACGGCTGATTACGTTCCGCAATGGAATGGCGCCGACTCAAAAACGCTCAAAAATGGGTTGTCCGTGGTAACCACCATCGGGGATCCGGGGTCTGATGCCGCCATCCCGACAGAGCAAGCCGTTCGGGAGGCGATAGCGTCCATAGGCGGCGGAGATCAGCCCTATATTATTGGCGGGTCCTTTATGGGTGCGCCGACCGCGAGTCTGGTGCTGGTGATTCACCCGTTCGCGATCGATGTGACATTCCCCGCCGGGCTGACCAATTCAAAACTGGTTGCGACCGTGGCAGCGACCGCAGAAACGGTGTTCAGTCTAAAGAAAAACGGGGTCGAGTTCGGGACGGCCACATTTGCGGCGGCCGGAACCGTGGCGACGCTTGCGGCGGCATCTGACGCGACTTTTGATGAATCAAGCGGGGATATATTCACACTGGTTGCGCCGGCAACGCCGGATGCGACGCTGGCCGGTTTAGGCTGGGCGATAAGGGGGGCAAGATAACATGGGGGGGAACAGCTTGAAAAAATACTTGATGGCAATTCTTTTTCTGTTGGCTTTTGCTGCGAGTGGTCATGCGGCTGTCGCTTACGTCGATCTGGTTTCAGGCAATGATACCACGGGGGATGGCACAGCCGGGAATCCATACCTGACAGCCGAAAAAGCAGATGATATTTTGACCGGCGGCGGAGATGAAATCCGCGTCAAGAAGTCTACGATCGTAGCGCTTGCCGGGACGCTGACCTTCACCAACGGAAGCGATTCAATCACGACCAGCGCCGACCTTTCGGGCGTTCTCGCCTCTGGATATTTAATCAGCAAGAACTCCGAAAGCGGTGGAACCGAGGGTTGGTGGCATGTAAGCAGTGTTACCACCAATACCATTACGCTGTCCGCGCAATACTGGGGCACCTCTCAAACGACATCGGCATATTACGTTATCCCTGCAGCTACAGATGATTCTCACTGGGATGGTGTTAAAGCAGGGGCATCAAAAACCAGCCGAATGAAGATCTCCGGCGGGTGGGATTTATCAACTGAAACGCGTAATGGATACACGGCGGTTACCAATAGCGATCCCAATGGCACTATTCGAATAAGCAGTGACTATATTGAATTGGGTTATTTCATTGCTGTGAGCTTGTACTCAAGCAATAGCACTTACGGCGCTTTTTACGTTACCGGCTCATACGGCTATTCCCATGATTTATATGCGAGTGGAGCAAACTTAAGTATCGGATTTAATCTGACTGGTAGACAAAATATAGTTTCAGATGTCGTCTGCACTGGCGGAGAGCAAAATTTTTTAATTGCGGGCGGCGATAATAATTATGTAGAAGATTTATATTGTTACACATCATGCAGCACGCCCTCATCTTATGGCAACCTGGCTTTTATATATTCCTCTAATAACATCATCAAAAACGCAAGCATTTTTAATTCGCCGATATATGGTGTTGTTTCTGCCAATTCAGGATATGTATATATCAGCAATGCCACCATCTCGAATAACGTGTCTGCTGGTGTCTACACACAAAACACCGGTCCAATTTATTTGAGCGATTCGACCATATCTTATAGCACTATTGGCATATCTTTAGATGCAAGTTCCATCGCTTACATTTATGATATTACGTACTCAAACAATTCCGGCGTGGATGTGGGAATTGTGGATATTTCATCTTGCCCAGCGGCAGTGCCAGGGGCTTATGAACTGACATCTGCCGGGGTGCATAAAACTCATTTTAGGGATGCCGAAAACGGAACCAGAATCTACCAATCAAACACCACTGAAGCCAGAAGCGGCACCTGCATTAATATCCCAGCTGCTGGTGGCTACGTTTACACGCCTGTAAAAATTGGCTCTGTAAAAATCACCTCAGCCGCAAGCGACATAACCCTCTCTGTCTACA
Source organism: Desulfobacterales bacterium (assembly GCA_034003325.1). Taxonomy (NCBI): domain Bacteria; kingdom Pseudomonadati; phylum Thermodesulfobacteriota; class Desulfobacteria; order Desulfobacterales; species Desulfobacterales bacterium. The sequence goes on along the minus strand of JAVEYW010000001.1, from coordinate 338,356 downwards.
TGAGAGCCGATGCTTCTTACAGCGGTTTCGTCGCAATGTACGCCATTCATAACGGGAAACCAGTCGTTCCTTATACCGACAAAACCCTGACAACGAGCTACACCCAGCAATCGATAACGGTTTCATCCGCCGATCTGGTGGTAGGTGAATATCTCGACCTTTGGGTCGGTGTCTCGGGTACAGCCGGTAACGTTTACATAGACGATTTTAGCTATGCTCAATAGGACTTTCTAATGGCCGGTGAAAACGATTTTACAGAATGGAAAGATGGGGCGCCGGTAATTGACCCTGCTTCCGACGGCTCCCTTGATGATTGGAAGGATGGCGAGCCGATCACCCTTTCGGCGGTTGACGCAGGGGAACCCCCGGGCCCCGGTAGCCTTCAACCAGTAGTGTTTATATGCACATAGGTTAAGGATTTTGCGATGCCCTGGATTCTCGAAAAATTAGAGCACCCCGCATGGGCAGCTAAATACGGCCCGGAACTGCGCGATACCACCCGATACGACCCCTACGAGCTGGCATGTGTAATTGAAGACCGTGGAGACGGTATTGCCTATATTTCTAATGCATCTGGAGGGCAAGGTCGGCTACCTGACCGCAGTGATCTCCGCAACATGCTCATAAATTTAGGGTTTATAAAAGTCCGATGGATAAGGGTTATCGAAGAAGATTTGATTAAAGATAAGGATAGCCGAGCAGTTTGAGTTCCGAGTTAATATGGGTTTGACGAGAAAACATAATTAAGTGGAAGCCGCCCCGGTGGATGCTGCAAACATCCCCGAGGCGAAAGGCTATGCACGCGAGCCAGACATCTGACAGACAGACGGCCCCCACTGCTCGGACCGAGCACGGGCCTTATAGCACGAAACGAGTGCTTATCACAAGGAGGTGCGCATGCATGGCCCACTGCCATATATCGGCGGCAAATCAAAACTGGCGGACACAATTATCAGTTTATTCCCGGAGCATAAGGCGTATTGTGAGGTATTCACAGGCGGAGGCTGGGTGTTCTTCAAAAAGCCCAGATCCCGATACGAGACACTAAACGACCTCGACGGCGACCTGGTCCGGTTTTACCGGGTTCTCTAAAACCATTTGGAGGAGTTCACCAAGCAATTCAGATGGATTTTATCATCAAGAGAATGGTTCGCGGATTTCAAAAGCCAGCAGGAGGCAACTGGCCTCACCGATATCCAGCGGGCCGCGCGCTACTATTATCTCCAGCGCCACTGCTTCGGCGGCCGAGTCAAAGGCCGAATCTTCGGCGCTAGTCCCATGCACCATCCGCGCATCAACCTACTCAGACTGGAGGAGGAGCTGTCAGCCGTCCACTTGAGGCTCTCCCGGGTCACCATCGAGAACCTCCCATGGCAAAAATTCGTCCAGCGCTACGACCGCCCAGATACGCTCCTGTATCTCGATCCTCCTTATTATAAAGCCCCCTACTACAATTATAATTTTGAGCTGGCAGATTTCGAGGAAATGGCAAGCATCCTATCAACCGTGAAAAGCCGCTTCATCCTAAGCATTAATGATCACCCCGACATCCGCGACCAATTCAAAGCGTTCAAAATAAAACCAGTCACACTAAAATACACAGTGGCAAAGGGCCAACAAACCAAGGGCAGCGAGTTGCTGATCACCAACTACTAACCCCTCTCAAACAAAAAACGGCTCGGTCTCTATCAAGACGATCGGGCCATTTTTTTTACAAAACAATTTTCTGAGATTACCTGCAAGATTTTCTGAGATTACGTGACGCGTTACATTGGACATTTTGGATGGATGTGCCGCCACCGGAAATCGCATCCAGATCCCCAAAACGTTAAAGCCCCTTTAAATTTGGTCACGCATATTCACATGGAAGAGTGGTTCCCGCCCGTCTCGGGATGGGGCGGAAATATCGAAGAATCAACTGTATCTCCCAAAGTTATAGGACAACGGAGTTTGTGGTATTCAGATGACGGTGGCCGCTCCCATTTTTGCCATTTCCGCCTTTTAGGCAGGGGATTTCGATTTAAATTTTTGAGGGTACTGCAAAAACCGAATCTAAACTTGTTCAATTCCCACAAAAAGGAAACGGCCATTCCGATATTCGGAATAGCCGTTAGGAGGAGAAGCAATCAGTCCGTTGCGCCCAAACAACTGACTGATTCGGAGGAGAACAGATGAATCTTTTTGTCTGGTTACTTTAATTGCAAAGCAATAAGCACGCCAAACCGGAAAAACTGCCCGCATTATTTTTGTAAAGCTTGCATAACAAGCTGTGTTTTTTGCTATATAAATAAAATATCGATTCTGGAATATTGCGTTGGGCACTAGACAAACCCCACCATTCAGCATCTTTAAATTCAATATTTTGAACGCCAATTATCCGGATTTCTGTTTTATTTTAAATATATTCGGAATGATATGGATTATTTTAGGAATAGTTCAAATTCCTGAACCGAATCTCCAGGCGTTTCTATAATCCCCACCCGAATGGGTAAAACTGCCTATATGACAGTCGGCATCAATCTACTCACAACTTGTTTTACTACTAAATCTGAAGAGGAAGCACGCTCAAAATTAATCTTTCGCCATTACTGTTATTGCGCGAATACTACTAGTGAAATTTTGCCAGGCCCCCCGCGGCCGTTTGAAATACGCTTATTTTGGGACCAACGGCAACACCATGGCTCACAAAGCTGTCATCCGCGCCGCATCAAGTATATCATTATATATTTCAATGCGCTATGGACCTCAGAAACTGCCAGTGGCACTTTTTCCAGGAAAAAGGTAGCCCCGGCGGCATAGGAGCGCTCCATAATTTCCTTATCCGGCCTGAGGGTATATTGAATTACCGGCAAATTCGCATGGGTCTTTCGAATCTCTTTTAATACATCCAAGCTGATATCGGCCGCCTTTCGCACGCTCCCGAACTTCTTTTTCGCCTGTTCGTGCCAGTACAAATCCAATAACACCAGATCCGGTTTTTCGCTCTCGATCAAGGTGCGCCAAGCATCGATATCGCCACTTTTAATGATTTCGAAATCAACACCGATGTCCTTTGACTGGGAGAACTCCTTCTCAATGGATTGAACCCACATATCATCAAAGGCGAGTTGTTCGTTGTCAAGGGTTTGCCTGAACGCGCCACTGAAGATATCATCCAGAAACAATACTTTGATTTTCATTTTATTTCTCCGTGTCAGCCACATTCAAATGAGGAAAAGTTAAATAAACACGATAAGGGCGGTCATATTTTCTGAATTTGCCGCCCAACTCTTTCATAATTTGCTTCATCTGGGGTGTTCCTCTGCCAGAAACGGTCTTATAGGGCATTCCGTTATCCTGAAAGCAAACAACGGACGCTTTTCGTTGCTCCCGAAGGATAATGTCAATCCTGCCGGCCGGTGCGGACCCGTGATGTCGCCTTTCATTCAATGCTCTGATACTATTGGAAAACAAGTTTTCAAAGACGGTTTCCAGTTGTTCGTAATTGGCGCGCACCTGGTATCGGCCCGGTGAAACATCTTTCACTTCAAAATTGATTTCTATATCGGGCTGTCGGGAACTGATTTGATTTACATACGCTGCAAGCCATTGTTTCAAATCAATATTTCTATCCCTGCATTTTAGAATTTTTCCCTTTTCATGCAGGTCACTTAACAACGCATCTAGACCGGATAGGGCCGTATTGATTTTTGGATGATTCAGTAACGCGGGGTTTTCCTGCAAAAGCGCCGATTTCAAGCCGGCCAGACAATAAAACCCGGGATTGTGTATCTTCAAACTGATCTCGGACAACAACTCCGCCACGCGTTCGTTCAACAAAAAAGATTTCAACAGGGAATTGTACAGGGAAAGAAAGGGACTCATCTGCAAGAACTTGCAAAAGTCATTTCTTGAAGACGCCAGGTGAACCGAGCCTAAATCCTGGCCCAGCATATGCAGGGGGTAGACCACATAGGAGCGGATACTGTCAATGACCTTTAGTAGAAACTTTTGTTCCTTTCTTTTGATTACGCTGGCGCTGTTGATTCTTTCGCGAAACCGATGCAGTCTTCGACAAGTGCTGTCGCCTTCAAACGGATAGGATATCTCCGATCGGTCGCATAGAAGGCTGTCGCTCGACGGTTGAAACTCCGGGAAATACACTTCCATGGTCTCTTCTCCGTACCATGCGACAATTCGAAGCGCATGCTTATCATATCCGGAGCCCCTTCTAAAAAAAGCAAAGCCCAAGTCCGCGGCGGACATGGTGCGGTAGACACTCACCGCATCGGTATAATCTACTTTTGCATCGGAGGCGATCAGCCGGGACAGAATATTTAATTTGTGATGGACCGTGTTCAGCGCGATTCGGTTTTTCGTGTCCAGAATATAGTTGATAATCAGGGTGCCGTATTGAGCGGCGAATTCATCCAGCGGCGCCTGCTCGTCTTGAGTGAACGACGGTTTATGTCGATAACGGCTCAGCTCGATAACGCAGAATACCTCGATTCCCCTTTTGATTGGCAAAAACAAGGTGCTG
>JAVEYW010000001.1:0-33737 GCA_034003325.1 Desulfobacterales bacterium | reverse complement strand
CGCTTCAATGAGGCCGGAGCGGTAACGCTCCGGAAAACGAAGGCAAGGCGGGCGTGAACACGGATCAGATCAGGGCTTCAATGAGGCCGGAGCGGTAACGCTCCGGAAAACGCAAGGAGCCAATACCCGGAGTTCCAGTTCAGGCGCAAGCTTCAATGAGGCCGGAGCGGTAACGCTCCGGAAAACACCATCAGGCCGTTAAGAATGTTGCGAGTGCGTTTGCTTCAATGAGGCCGGAGCGGTAACGCTCCGGAAAACAGGATACCCGTTCACCCTGTTTGCTACTATTATTCCCGCTTCAATGAGGCCGGAGCGGTAACGCTCCGGAAAACTGGCTTGGGGAGAAGGCGTGTGTTGCAAGATATATGCTTCAATGAGGCCGGAGCGGTAACGCTCCGGAAAACGTGTTTTCCCATATAGCCCGGTTGCTACTGTTTCCGCTTCAATGAGGCCGGAGCGGTAACGCTCCGGAAAACCCTACGAGGAAGATTACATTTATTATGCTTTGCGTCCTTCAATGAGGCCGGAGCGGTAACGCTCCGGAAAACTTGATTTGATACCGCTTCGGGAAGTGAGAAAAGAATACCTTCAATGAGGCCGGAGCGGTAACGCTCCGGAAAACTGGAGTATGGCGGAATGGAAAGAAAAGGACTATCAACCTTCAATGAGGCCGGAGCGGTAACGCTCCGGAAAACCCCATTTATTATTTTTGGATTGTTCTTCAAAAAAAGCCTTCAATGAGGCCGGAGCGGTAACGCTCCGGAAAACGATGTGCCGGTGCCTGCAAAAAACCGGGTTGACTGAACCTTCAATGAGGCCGGAGCGGTAACGCTCCGGAAAACCCGCCTTCTCGCAAAGTCGTTGTTTTAGCCTGTTCGGGTACATTCATGCGAGATGTCATGAATTTTGTCAACGGATTGTTTTTCACACGCTTCCACTTTTCGGTTGTGGCGATGTTTTTGTAAGTTTTCAAAGAACTTGCCTTCTTCGAGAGGTCCCCCTGTTTTCCGTGCGCCAGAACCTCTCGCGTCGCAAGGGCAAAAAAAATTAAACGATCACGGCTTTTTTTTCAATGGGATCAAACCGTTTACCGATGCTTTCCACCTTGATTGAAACGGTCTCCGCCGGTCCGAGATCTATTACCATAATATGATCTTCCGATTGATCGATCAGGTCCGATAAAAGATCCGTCATGATCAACACCTTTTCTTTGTTCAGGCGGCACTGAAACACGGAGAGTTGGAGCCATTGACCGAAGCCTTTCATTGCCTTGTAAACCTTTCTCCAGCGCTTTTGTTCACAGATATCGTAACAAACAAGGTAAGCGTGTTCCACCATGAATTACCTCGTCACAAAGTTCGGATATCTGGGAATTTCCCCGGCCAGGTAACGGATCAAAAGCCTCGCCTGAACCTCAAAGAGCCGACGGTAAGAGATGCGGTACTTGAAAATAGGGTGGGTGACCTCTTGCGCCATTCTCCGCTCAAAAGCTGCGATAAAGCTTTTTCTGCCACCGGGCTTGAGGTTGCACCCCACCGCGCTGACTATAAAATCCTCCGGCTTGATTTCCCCGTTGTTGATCACGGTGATGACGGTTGAATCCGCGACAAGCGGACGAAAGGGCTCCATCATGTCCAGCGCCAGTGCGGGTCGTCCGAATCGCATTTGATGGTAAAACCCCCGGTATGGGTCCAGCCCCACGGCGGATAATGTGACGGTCCACTCCCGTGCCAGCATGGCGTAGGCAAACGAGAGCATGGCATTGACCGGGTCTTTTGGCGGTCGCCTGTTTCGACCGGTAAAGTCAAATCCGCCGACCATTTCCCGTTTTTCGGGTAAAATCATTTCGGGAAAATATTCAAAATAGTGCCGTGCGGCATTGCCTTCAACTCCGAGCAGGGTTTGCATTGCCGGCACACGGGCGCACTGGGCCACATCATTTTTCATTTGCGTTAGAAGCATCGGTGGCGCTTTAACCGCGTTATCCGAAGCTCCCTTCCAGTTTCTTCGCATCAGCGTTCGGCAATTGTGAATTTTGGCGGAAATCAGTTTGCGCGCCAGTCTCAGGCATTTTTGTCCGTCAAAGCTGGTTTGGTACTGCATGGTTCGTGTGAGGACGTTTTTGTGACCCGTTCCCACGCAGTGTCCGACAAACCATCCGCCGTAACTCATGAATGTGACGGGGATGTTTTGCCGAAAGCATTCGTGCAGGGCCGGTGTGCTGATGCCGGCATGGCCGAAAAGGACCACCTGGGAGGTGTCCATAATCCGGGCTTCGGCGACCCGCTGTTTTTTCTCTTCGATGATTAACTGACCGCCGTCTTTTTTAATATAACTTCCCTGTGTCTGAATATAAAGTGGCAACGCGTCCTGAGCCCTAGGATAAATGGCTCGAATTTCATCCGCTCCGTGTGTTAAAAACCCCAACTCGTCCGGAAGGCAAATGCCCACCAGCGAGCAGCGGGGACATTTGGGACTGTCTAAAAGGGGAGGGGGTGGTTTGTTATGTTGGCTGTCTGAAAGAAACGCTGCGGTTGCGGAGACGGTCCGGGAAATCAGGTCCTCATCGAATACGACCTTTACCCGCTCTCGAGACCCGATAAAATAGAGATATCCGTAATCGGATTGAAACCCATGCTCGCGCAGCAAAAGTCCCTGAGCGCACACCTGCACCCGCTCGGGTTCATAGGCCCCGAATTCCACATGCGGCCGCTTTCCTTTTTTATAGTCAACGGGCTGTACGCAATTGGCCTCACCCTCAACCAGGTCCACCTTGGAGGTCAACCCCAGCTTTTCGGAACTCAGATAAACGGATCGCGCATGAATTTGTTCGGGTTCATCATCCGTTATCACCGGCAGCGTGCCGGACGCTTTATCCACCCGCTTATGCCGGATGGTTCCTTCCACCGTGTCCGCGCTGTGTGCGAACTCCCCCTGCACCCACATCATGTAGGCCAATCGCGGGCAATACACATATTCGTTCAGCATTCGTACCGGAATGAGCGGCATTTCCGCAAGCTCCGTCCGGCCGTTGGTCGGCGTATCATTCATCGCGTTTATTCAACCTCAATATATTTTTTCCCCTTTTCCGTCAGTTTATACTTTTGAAACCGGCTTTTCGGTTTGTCGGGAATGGTTGGTTCGATAAGGCCGTCATGAATAGCTGGTCCTAAGATGGCTGAACGAAAATGCTTCCGGCTTTTTAAATTCATGCGATGCATCAAGTCTGAAAGGGTCGATGGTTCTTTGCACGCCTTAAGAAGCAGAACTATACTGCTTTCGACTTGGGTGGTGACTTGGGTGGTGACTTGGGTGGCGACTTGGGTAGTCGTTTGTTCCAAAGCCGGTTTGTTATAGGCCGTCACTCGAAAGCCGGGGCCAATCTCCTCGAACTTTGGCATGGGTAGACCATACGTTTCAAATTCCCTTAACATGCGTTGGATGCCGGTTCCATATTTTTCAACCAAACCTATTTCTTTAAACATATCGGCAATTTTTCGATTTCGAACGCTGGAAACATAATCTCCGGTCAACAGCTTTTCCACGGTGATCCCTGTCGGCAGGGCGCCTGGATTGAAGATCTCGATCCGGTCATCAAAAATTTTTACAATCGAATCCGATGTGCTCGCATAATCCCGATGGACAATGGCGTTGATCACGATCTCCCGAAGCGCCTCCAGCGGGTATTCCCAGCGTTCTTCCCGTTGCGGTTCTCCTGTGATGATGTAGGCTTTGCTGATATGTTTCTTGATGAAAGCCATTACACCTTCCACTTCGGAGATAAGATCCGTTTGGAGTCTCGCGCCGTCCTTGATCAATATGGGAGTTTGAAAACGGCCTAGTTCTATGGTGCTGAGGCTGGTCTCTCCGGCGGCAAACAGCAGAAAAGCGGCGCGTGTTATGCGGCCATCCCTCAAGAGCTCCAGCTTGCGGAGCATGGTTAAAGGGTCTTCATGAATTTCGCTTTTTTGTGCGCGGCTGATTCGCGCCACGAACGCCTGAACTTTATCGAGGGAAAGATCCGCCTCCGAATGCAACTCGTCAATGGTGCAGTCCCAACTGGTGTTGATACTCTTCAGATGTTCATTGACCACCTCGGAAATCGTCATCTGGTGGTTGGCGTTGTTGATACGTTTGAAATATTTTCCCCTGCAGGCCACCGGTTTGATGGGATACTCGGATATCGAAAGAAGCACGATGGTTTTTGCTTTGATGGTAAGAACATCCGCATCCGGAATCAGGCTATTTGCCGTGCTTAATTTTGCCTGGTTGACCCAATTCTGAAGAGTTTCTTTCCCCACCTCGACCCCGGATACCTGCCCTGTGTCCGACACACCGACAAACACTCGTCCGCCATGAGTGTTGGCAAAGGCGCTGAGGGTTTCGATCGTCTCCCGGTCGAATCCTTTCTTGAATTCGACGGTTTCCGATTCACCGCGCCGAAACAGCGCGATAGCCAGTTTATCGGTCAATTTCCGCATGGCTTTTTACCTCCTTTCGAACGGCGGCTTTCTCGACAAGCAATGCTTTCAAGTTTTTTTCTCCACTCTGCTGAATATTCTGAAGACACGGGTTAAACAGCCGACTTTCCAGTAAGAGGCGGGCCGAAGAAATATTTTCCGCCGCGTAGGTCATCCACTGTTGTGTCTCATCTCTCATAAATCACCTCGCCTGTGGAGATTTCATGTAAAAACAAGCTGTCACTTGCTCCGGGTCTGACCGGAAAGATATCCAGGGGGATCTTTTGAGCAACAGTCCTCGTTTTTTTCCGGTATTTTAAAGCCAGCGGAAGGTAGGACTCTTCGCTCTTTTGAAAGACGGCGATATCGAGATCATTCGCCTCGCTGCCTTGAACAAAGGAGCCGAAAATAACGATTTTTTCTATCTCCGGTTCTCCGGCCAGGCATGCTACGATCTCTTTTTTCAGCGCTTCTTTTCGGGAGGTTGTCAGTTTCATGGGGACTCTCCAAATGATGTTGTAAGAACAAGGCTTGTCGATGTTCAGTAACAAATCTCTAAGGTCAAAACTATCCCGGCCGTTTCAATTTTGCAAAGGGGCGCTTTTGCAATGGTCGAGGCCGCATCCATCCCATGGAAGGTCGTGTTAGCGGGGCCTTCCCCGCGGCACGACTTTAATAAGCCTGCATTACATTCGGTATCGCGAAAACCCCTATTCCATAGTGCCGACCGATTCCTGCCAACACCGGCCCACTTACATGCTTGCGGAAAACCACACGGACATGATAACGGGGCCAATGGCTCAAGTGGCGAGGCACATAGGTCTGTTTTGCCGAACCGGGCCCTCTCCAGAACGGGGCCTGTTGATAACTGAATTCAATAATATTATCAGCCGGGTATCCAGATTCAACAAGGGCTTGGAGAAGAAGCTTTTCGGCCTTTCTGGGGCGGAAATGTTTGCCCTCACAATCCCGGCCATGGAGTATCACGGGCGTGACACTCAGCCACTCAGTGGACTGGCCGATATAGCGGGGAAGAACTTTATCCCGCTCTACGTCTGCTCCGCCCAGCATAGCCACGGGTGCGTCGATATTTTGCGCCTGTAGCAAATCCCCAGCCATACGCGAGAGGATGGCGGGGGTTTCCTCGGCGTTCAAATCATCAAACGGCAATACCACCAATGCCCTGCGGTAACGGCCATCGGAATGGACATGACCGATGCTGGGCAGAGGGACGTACGAGAGGCGGTTATTTTCTTCACCCTTGGCGGTATGTCCGCAGACATAAGAATCAACCCGGCTTTGCTCCCAGCCTTCAATTTGAAGAAAACGCTTCCTGGCGGCATGGCGCATCCAGGCAGCAATCAACATTCCGTCTTCCCATCGGAATGATTGACGCTCCTCACCCTGCGCGTCCATAAGATCAAAGGACACCCACATCCTGCTCAGACTTTCGCCTTCGACTCGGTAACAAACTGGGCGGAAGGAGCGGGGGCGAGTGTCCGTGTCCACGGCCTTGCCAAAAATTCTATTTTTGAAGGCATCGTAAGCACGTTCCAGATCCACGAGAAAACCCTCCCCCGGTGTTTTGAGGACATGAGGCCCGTGGCCCTGAGTCGGAATGTAATAATCACCTCTTGGCAACGGAGAGGATTCCGGGACCACCCGCCCTTCGCCGATGGCCACGTCAATACCCCAGCCCAAAGCCACCAGACCGTGCGCCAGTTTGCAAACCTGTTCGGCGTTACCCCGATCCGAATCCGTCATCGGCACAGGGAGGTGCCAGAGATAATGGATGGCGGTGTGTTCGTCTTCTGCAATCAGGCGCGGCCAATAGTGCTTAGTGGTGATCATGGCCTCCTCGCGCATTGCATCCGATAAGGGTCTCCCCTGTCGGACCAGTTCCACCACCTTTCGTGCATCGCTGTCGTTGTTGGGTGCGTAGGACTTGTAAGCGAAACCCTTGACCGTCCCAGGGACAACAATCGATGGAGAGGGCAGATGCTCGAACCAGGCAAGGGCCGCGCGTGATTTTGGCCATTCAAGCCTCCGGCACCCCATATTCGCCCCTGCCACCATCGCCTGAAACAGCCTGACGGGTGAAGGCGGCCAGTCGTCACCGTGATAACGCCCTTGGAGAAAACGAACTGTGATGCGAAGTTGCGCTTTCATTGGGCTGACTCCGGTTGGGCTTGCGCCGCTTCAAGGACGCCCCCCTTCACGCGCCCCTTTTTGGTTTTGGCCGCTTCTTTCCTGGCTGTTTTTTCGTCTGCCGCAGCCTTCGCAAGTTTTGAGTCAAAATGTCCGGAGACTGGCTTGAAGTAATCTTCCTCGCTCGATTTCACAGATGGAAAGGCTCCAAGGAAAGCAACTGTGGCCTTTTCTGCAAAATCCGTCGCGCAGGAATGTTCCAGTAAAAACTCCTTCCGTTTCCCAGTGGCATAAACCAATTTCCAGGAAGCTTGCTTGTCTTCGATGCCCACCAGCAGGCAGCCTTGTCGAAGATTATGAATCATTGGTTTGGTAAGGGCCACGAGACCAAGGCCAAGGATGTAGCGCCGCAGGATCATTGTCTTCTGCTTATCAAGAGAACCTTTTTCATCCACCGCACCAAGCGCCCGAAGGGATACAAGATTCAGGATTGCCTCTCGCCGGATTTCCCCGCGGACAAGTATCCCGCCAAGAACTCGGGATGCATTCGCATGGACAAACCCGAGCTGGCTGTCCGTGCGTTTCTCTCCCTTTTGCTTTTCGGCAAGTTCCTCAGGAATCAGGCCAAGCTCGACATAATCTACAGCTGGGATATATGTGGCACTGCGCGAAAGGAATTCAACATCATAGGCTCGAATTGTGGATGAAAGAATGCGTGGGGCCTTGGCCTGAGTTCCCCGGGAATCCCAGGCGCCGAACAACAATGAAGTCGGTGCAATAACAGCCAGCTCGGAGGCGTCGCCCTTAAGCCATGCATCGAAAGCAGATGCAACCTCTTCATGCAGGCTCGAAAAACGCACAATAGCATCCGCTGCCCGGTGTCCAGCATCGAGGAGATTCACCTCTTGGCCTTCTGCGACCTTGACTGTGACTTGGGGAACCAGTTTATCGTAAGGAGCTTGTTTGAAAATCGGTTCAAGACGGTTCGCCTGGGAGCCGACACTATCTATCTGACAAACATTGTGGCCGTCCCTCAGGGAATCTATGACATATTCCGCTTTCTTGTTGCTGGCTCCTAGCTCAGGGGCATAGGTCGGGGGAAAAATCGCGGTCTCGCCTTCAACAGCGGGTTGCAATAGTTCAATGACAACCAGGGCGGCGGGACCGGAACCGTCGTCTTCGAGCCATGGGTCAAACTGATTGATGTCCATTTCTTCAGGCATGGTTATTCTCCTTGGATGGGTTTGGCAAAAGAAAAGCAGGAATAGGCCCCGCTTCGTTTTTCGACAGTGAATGAAAAGAGCTGCCCGGCAATAGGAAGAGCCCCGGCAACAGCGGCCCTGGCAGCTGCCACGTGGAGAGGCTTGGACCAGAGATAGTATTTGTATCTAGTTCGTACGTGATGTCTTCTCGGACGAAACCCTTGCAAGCCAATTGCGGACAGCATCTCAGCCGCAGGGAAGGTGTATGCATCCCGGCCCTGCTCATTAACTGAGGAGCCGAAATCAAGAGTGTTCCAGGCGGAACGGGGATCGAGGCCAAACCGCCCGGACATGGGTTTTTTGTTGGCGCTGAACAGTGTATTGTCTGCATCATCTGGTAAAGCGGCCAGCATGGTTCTGACAAGGCCGGCCGTAGTCTGGTTTCCTGCCCAAAGCTTGAACCTGGATTTTCCAGACCGGTCGGGTTTCAACCACCAGTCAAGCAGTAGCGAGCTTTCAGTGGAAAGGTTGAGAGTAACAGGGGCTTCCCCCGATTCCTCAATGGCTGTCGGCGTGGCTTGTTTAACCAGAGTAACGATCTCGCACAATGTCTTGGATGCATACGATAACTCGAAATCGGCCTTATATGGCTGGAAAAGATCATAGTGAAATGAGGCGCTCGCATCGTTGGCGAACATAGCCGCCAGTTCAAACACGCCGCAGCATGCGAAAAACTGGGCTGGGTTTTGCGGGTTGAGATCGAGGTGAATGGAGGGTTGCGAGTTGGTCATAGTATGTTTCCTTCATTGATGTCGGCGGATACCAGGGCATCCGCTGCCTTGAGGAGGGCTTCGATATAAGCCAGTCCCCACCAGCCATGGCGGGCCTGAAGATGGCCAAAACGCTGGATGGCCTGTAACGCAGCCTCCTGGCAGGATGTAAGGGCGGACTCCCGATCAAAATGATACTCCATGAAATGCGGCCTGGCGTGACCATGATGGCTTGCCAGGAGATGGAGGATTAGTTCCCGGTTGGGTTGTGCAGGGCCAAGTGCCTTCTCGCTATCCAACAGCGAGCCGAATTCATGGCGGTATTTTCGGTTAAGCCGCAGGTTGAACCGGTTGTGGCCGGATTTGGCAAGGGGCGTGGAGAGGTCTTGATTCCCGATGGCTTGCTGCCAGCAGGTACGGCCCTTGCCGGTGTCATGACTATTGCCAGCTATTTTGAGAACTTCGGCTAATTCTCGTAACCCATCAGCATTGTCACTCGTGGCGGCGAGGGATTCCACAAGGATCCCGGCCACTCGTCCGACCTGGTGATTATGTTCGTTTAGGGCTTGAGGCAGGGGTGCACTGAAGGAGTTAGCATGGGTTTGGCCAACAAAAGTGGCGGCAGCAAAATAAAGCAGGCACCTCTCGTTGCCGGCTTCCGCCTGGTCGTCTCCACGCGCCTCGTCCAAGGGTACCATGACCAAGGGCTTCATGTTTTCAGCTTTGGCAATCGTGAAGATCAGTTCCAAGCGGTTGATGGCCACATATTCTGGCTTGTCGCCAACCGTTACGCCTGGGGATGCCTTCCACCCGGTTTCATCACAATAGGCATAAAAACGGCGACGCTGTTGCCTACGATCTGCCACATCAAGATCAAGGCGCAGCTCGGAACGCGGTTCGAAAAGACCGGTCTCGTTCAGCCCGCCGGCTGAGCTTGGCAACAAAACCGTGGCGAATGATAATTTGGCCTGACCTTTCTCCACTTCAGCAAGCAGGGCTTCAAGCGTTCCCCGCCAGGCAATGCTTCCATCCGCATGCAACAGGATGACGGGAAGGACGGCATTGTGTCCTTGTTGAGCCAGCTTTTTAAGTTTTTCCCGAACCCTGCCGGTGCTGTCACGAAGCTGTTCGTTGGGAAGAATGGGGTAAACATCTATCGCTTTGGCGCAATCCTCCGCCAGCACCTTGTCCGGTCTTCCAAGCCATTCGATATCATCACGCCACACCACCCAAGTCTCCGGCAGGTTCTCCACGACCCCATGGAGCCAGGAGGAGACCTCGGGCCGGTCCGGCCAGGCTGTATTCGAAATTGAGGTCAGGGACCACATATCCAACCAGTGCCGGGCCAAAGGGACGGTGGCCGGCACATCAGAGAAAGCTGCAGAAGGCGCATTGACCATAGCCGCCGGACTGAGGGCGAACGCTCCCATTTCATGTTGCATCGTCTTGAGGTATTCCAAAGTGGCTGCGAGCCGGGTCTTCTCTTTTTCGTTTTTTTCTTCTCTACCGGAGACGACCAGATCGACGCTGGACTCACCAAAACCAAGCCGGTTCACCCGTCCGAACCGTTGGATCAGGCTGTCCAGGGTTGTGAGGTCGCAGACCAGATGATCGGCGTCCAAGTCGGCGCCAACCTCACCTGCGGCTGTGGCAATGAGGTAATGAGTTTTCTCTGGCCGTTGGCGGGCCGAGCTGGAGCGAAACCCTAAAAATATTGGATCTACGACCAGGGAGTCTCGTTCGTGACCACGTTGAGTGCCTGTTAGGACGCGAACTGTTTGGGCGCCGACTTCCTTGCGTATCCGTTCTGTCAGTTTGATGGCGCTTTCAGGTGATTTGACGAAAATCAAAACCCGTCTTTTAGCATCCCGGTAACGTAACCCCAGTAGGGCTATGATATCCAATTCATCGGTATTCTCATCCAATTCGTGGATACAAAGCGCTTTTTTTGCCCATAGCCGTTTGCCGATAACATCGTTCTGCTCGTCCTCCGGCGAGAGGGTAAACGAATTGTC
The DNA here is from genome assembly GCA_034003325.1 of Desulfobacterales bacterium. NCBI lineage: Bacteria > Pseudomonadati > Thermodesulfobacteriota > Desulfobacteria > Desulfobacterales > Desulfobacterales bacterium. The sequence continues at coordinate 23,142 of JAVEYW010000001.1, read as the reverse complement.
GGTTTCGGCAATCCGTTGAGTGGCGGAGAGAAGGGAGACGCGCCACGGTGTAAAAGCTGAAAATTGCTGTTGCTCATGCCGAATCGCCGATAGGAGTTCCGCAAAGGCCGGGGTGAGATGGGCTTCATCCAGCACTATCCAGGCATCATGACCGAGCAGGCCGGCGTGCTGGGGCCGCTTGTATTTGCCATCGCCATAACCTGAAAAGAGAAGGCGGCTACCGATCATGTCCACCGTGCCGATGATGATGGCCGGTCGGGATGGATCGAGTTTCCACTCGCCGTTGTCAGCTAGTTGTCCCCGAAGGGTACTGACCGCGATTGGTGCTTTCCCCATCCTCCCGAGGAGGGATAGCTCGGCCAGATACCGTGTTATATCCGCCAGCATTAAGCGTCCGCTCGGATCGGTAATAGAGGCCGGATTCGAGAGTCTGTCAAGTATGTTGTCTGCTTCATTCGTCGCTTGATCCACCACCACCCTGCGGTTGACTACCCAAACAAGCCTGCGCGGCAAGCGTATCGCGCCTTGAGAAGCCTGCCAGGCCAGAGCAATCAACCAGAGAACTATAATAGAGGTTTTCCCGGTTCCGGTGGGCAGGCTTACTGTTTGCGGCGTCACACCGTCTGCAAGTTTAACAAAAGCTCGTTCCTGCCAGGGAAAGCAGCGTTGATGGCCAGTAAGGAGTCTATATGCCTCTTTAAAATAAGTTGTTCTGTTCATCTGATAGTCGCTTTATTGGGCGTAATTATTTCTCGGCGGGTTACTGCAACCCGTCGGCCTGATTCACCTCTTTCACCTTTTCTCTGATGGAGATATCACCATAGCATACCTAGTCCCCCAAAACATGTCCCATGTCTTAAATAAAAATTATACCGTTCGAAAAAAGTTCATCCGGCCGGATACAACCGGGTCATGGCGCGAATCTCAGCCTGGATTTCCCCTTTCAATTCTTCGGGGGCGATGACCGTCACATCCGCCCCGAACTGGAGGATCTTCATTTTGATTTCCCTGAAATCCGCAACCGGGAGGCGTAGTTCCAGGCCGCCGTCCCCAAGTTCCACCGTTTCCTGATCCGGATGCCAGAGCTGCTCTTTGATCCATCGCGCCCGAAAGGGAGAAAAATGCAAGACGACGCGGACGGGCTCTTTTCCCTGAAAAATCCCGAAAGCCCTGTCCACCATGTTTTTCCACTCCCGGGGTGGTTTCGGGGTGAAAGGTTCTTCTCGCAATCGGACGGAATCCATACGGGAAAGATAGAATTTTCGCCATTCGTTGCGCACGAGACAATGGGCGGTGAGCACCCAGGAAGCCATGTAATATTGAAGGTGATGGGGTTCCACGGTCCGCTCGGTGGCCTGGTTGTTTCCAGGGGAGCAATAGGTGAACGATAGTCTTCTTGAAATCAGAAGCGATTGGGCGACCTGCCGAAAGGTTTCCGGAGGGGCCGGGGCATGTCCGGTCCATGCGGCTGAAAACAGTTGATCCATGCGGCCTGCTTCAACCCCTAACTTTCCGGCTTCGATAAGCAGTTTTCGGATAAATCGGCCCATCGCCCGACTGATAGCGCCGCCGGCGGTTTTGGAAAGAAGACTTCTTGCCAGCAGGATGGATAAAATTTCCTCCTGGCTGATTTGAAAATGCGGTAAGTTAAAGGAATTGTCTGTGTAAATATAGCCTTTTTCAGTTGAAATATATTGGAGTGGGGCATAGAAGCGATTGCCCATGGCTTCAATGCATCGTTGCGCTGTTTTTGTCGATATCTCAAAGCGTTCCGCCAGTTTTGTGGCGTTGGGGTAGCGTTTTCTCCGGACTTGATCATCAAACCAGAACATACGTTCCAGGGTGGCCGTTGTTCCCATGTTGAATCTTCCCCTTTGATTGATTTGATGGAGCTGTTGGGTAAAATGGAGCGAAATGATTCGAATCATGTTTCCGGTGAGGCGTCGTATCGGGGTGAATTTAGTAATTGAATGCGGATCAATCAAGTTATTTTTCACCGCGGATCGAGACAACGCCTTTGTTGATCGGCGGAGAATTAGAATATGTCACGCATCTTCTTCATTCTTTCCAAAAAGGCCACAGGGTGTGAAAAAGCTTGAGAAATCGGTTTGATTTATATAATCCGGGAATGTAAACACAAATCGTTAAAGGTGCGGAGGTTTGCCGAATGGTGTGTATTCCGCCGATAGATCTTTTTTAAGGAGGAAAAAATATGGACTACCAGACGCTTATTTACGAGGTGCAGGATGATATCGGTATTTTGACGTTCAACCGTCCGAATCGGGTGAACGCGGTTGATCACACCATGATGGACGAATTGGTCAGGTTCTGGCACGATCGGCAGGAAGATTATAAGGCTCGCGTCATTATTATCAGAGGGGCTGGGGAAAAAGGATTCTGCTCCGGTTTTGATGTGAAGCAAACTTCGGAAACCGGCGAAGGCCCTGCAACGAAAGAGGCTCTCACAGAGCATATCTACAATGTGCAGGCCAGATTTTCATCGGTCATACGGGCAATGCGGACCTGTCCGCAACCGGTCATTGCCGCCGTGCACGGGCCTTGCATGGGCGCTGGTTTGTCATTTGCCATGGCATCCGATGTTCGGCTGGCAAGCGAGGATGTCATGTTTTGCGCCCAGTATATCAATGTCGGTTTCAGCGGCGCGGATCTCGGATCGAGTTATTTTTTGTGGCGCATTGTCGGATGGGGCCGAGCCGCAGAGATGTGCCTGACGGGATCACGGGTGTTAGCGGACGAGGCGTATCGGATCGGACTGGTAAATCATCTGTATTCACGGGAGGCATTATTCCCGGCCGCCCTTGAAATGGCAAAAAACATGACCTCAAAGACAAGAATCGGGTTACGCCTGACAAAGGATGCATTTAATGCTGGGCTCAGTATCGGCAGCCTGGAGGATGCCAATAAAATAGAAAACAGAAATCAGGCATTGACGTTTTTGAGCGGAGGCACACCGGTTGTCTAAATACTGATACCGTTTTTCCCCCATCCACCGGGTTGAGTAGCTGAACGAATATTCCATACAATAAGACAGGGCCAGTCATGGCCCTGTTTCATTTATCACCATCGCGTTAGCCGCCACTTGGGAGAAAGCTGTTTTCATTGCCGAGCGGGGTTATATCTTTGCCCCCATTTTTACTCCAAGTCAAAAAGGCAATAAAAAAGGCTTACGGATTGACCGTAAACCCTTGATTATATTGGTCGGGGCGAGAGGATTTGAACCTCCGACCCCTTGAACCCCATTCAAGTGCGCTACCAGACTGCGCTACGCCCCGACACAGGACTGACTGGTTAACATCTTGCCTTCGCAGTGTCAAGCTGATATTCCAAATCCGAAAAGAATAGAATCGAAGCTTGGGGAAGAGTCCCCGAATTCTTGTAGACAGCAATTCCTGATGAAAGCGATACCCCATGTACCTCTTACCGCCGCCTTTGAAACCGGGCGATACGATCGGCATTGCGGCACCTGCGAGCTCCTTTGATCGTGAGGCGTTTGCGAAAGGGGCCTCGCAACTTTCGCAGATGGGATTCACCCTCTATGTTCCGGAAGCGCTTTTTGCTGGCGAGGGGTATTTTGCCGGCAATGATGAGCACCGGGCCCAGCTTCTGATGCGGCTTTTCCTGGATGAAACGGTCAAGGCCGTTATGTGTGCAAGGGGCGGATTCGGCTCGCCGCGGGTGTTACCGTTGCTTGACTATGAGGCCATCAGAAAGCATCCCAAAGTCCTCATCGGGTTCAGCGATATCACCGCGTTGTTGTGTGCCATAACTGAAAGATGCGGATGGGTGACCTTTCACGGCCCCATGGTGCTGACGCTGCCTGCGACAGATGCGGATAGCCAACGGGGGCTGGGTGCGGCGTTACGGTCCGAATTTCCCCTGATCATTGCCCCTCGGGATGGGGTGTCGCTTCGCCCAGGGGTTGCATCGGGGCCGGTGATCGGTGGCAACCTGACGACGGTGTGCCATTTGCTGGGAACGCCCTATGAACCGGTCTGGAAGGGCCGGATTTTATTCATTGAGGAATGCGGCGAGGCACTCTATCGAATTGATCGCATGCTGACGCACTTAAAATTGGCGGGATGCCTGGATTTGCTGGCAGGCATCGTGCTTGGTGCGTTTGAGGGAATCGAGAGCGTGGCCGATGTGTGGCGGATCGTTATGTCGATTACGCGCGCCGCGACCTACCCCGTTGCCGCCGGCTTTCCGATCGGTCACGGTGCACAGAACATGACCATTCCGATGGGGATGACGGCGATGCTTGATGCCGGAGAGCCGGCTCTGATATTTAAGGCCGGTTGTGCGTCATGAGTCGAGAATGGGTGCCCGCAAGATAGATGCCGACAGAAAAAAGCAACCGGTGCAGCCGGATTAAACGGTAACGCCTTCCAGCTTCCTGGCTTCAAGCGATCAGCTTCCGGCTTCGCCGGATTGAGGTGCAATTTGATAACAGACGGATGGCAACCTGTTGTTGAAATAATGAACGACGGGATAGACACCGGCGTTTTTCCGGGTGCCGTGCTGATGGTGGGGAATCGGCAAGGGATTTTGTTTGCGCGTGCTTTCGGGCTTGCCAATCGCTATACGCGGCAGGCCGTCACCCTTGACACGGTGTTCGACCTGGCCTCTTTGACCAAGCCGCTGGCGACAACGCCGGCGGTGATGAAGCTCATTCAGCAAGGCGGGGTTTTTCTTGAGACCAAGATTGGTGATATCTTGCCTGCGTTTCGGGAAACACCCAAGCGCGCCGTTGAAATACGGCATTTGTTGTATCATACCTCGGGATATCCCCCGCATCGACCTTATTATCTGAGTTTGAAAGATATGCCGTTAGCTGAACGCAAGCGCGCGCTGCGGCGTATGCTGGTAGCCGAACCGCTGGTTCGTCCGGTGGGGGCGGTGATGGAATATAGTGATTTGGGATTTATGGTGCTGTGTTGGCTGATTGAAGAGATGACCCTAATGCGGTTTGATCATGTCGTGAACCGGGAAATATTTCATCCGCTTGGGCTAAGACAGCTTTTTTTTGTGGATCTTGCGAAACCGGCGCCGAATGTTTCCTTTGCGGCTACCGAGCAGTGCCCCTGGCGAAACACCCTGTTATCGGGTGCGGTAAGTGATGATAATGCCTGGGCTGTCGGCGGAATTGAGGGCCATGCCGGGCTGTTCGGGACGGCCGGGAATGTGTATTCGCTTTTGCGAGCGCTCTTAGCGGCCCATGCGGGAGAATCTGATTTTTGCGGAATTTCTCATTCCCTTATCAGAACATTTTTAAGACGTGACTCACATTCCGGGCGCGCTCTTGGTTTTGACACGCCTTCCTCGGAAAACAGCAGCAGCGGCACCCGTTTTTCAAAAAACACGGTCGGCCACCTCGGATTTACCGGAAGCTCTTGCTGGATGGATTTGCAACGGGAAGTGATTGTGATTCTGTTAACCAATCGGGTACACCCGAATCGTGACAACAATCTGATTCGGGCGTTTCGCCCAAGGCTTCACGATGCGGTGATGGATCTTTTTATAACCGATGTATTTGATACCCTGAAATAAAATTTGCAACCGGCTGTTCATTCCCCCTCAAAAAATTTAGAGTTTCGATTTTATTAAGATTTTTTTCCTTGTCTTCCCGATTTAAGTTTGCTATCGGATGAAACTTAATAATCATGTGGGTGTGGGATTTGTCCGTGCGGGACGGCTCATCAGCGTGACGAAAGTTCCGATTGAACATTTATATTGCAAGACGAGGAAACATGGGCCTGTTTATTGATTCGATTTTAGGGATTTTTTCAAGTGACTTGGCGATCGATTTGGGGACTGCGAATACACTGGTATATATGAAGGGCAAAGGCATTGTTCTGAGTGAGCCTTCCGTTGTGGCTGTCCGGACGGATTCTCGAGATAAAAACCGGGTGCTTGCGGTCGGCGCCGAGGCGAAGAAGATGCTGGGCCGGACTCCCGGCAACATTGTGGCTATACGACCTATGAGAGACGGGGTGATAGCCGATTTTGACGTGACCGAGGCAATGCTCAGCCATTTTATTCGAAAGGTTCATAACCGGAGAAAGCTGGTGCGGCCGCGCATCATTATCGCCGTGCCGTCCGGCATTACGCAGGTGGAAAAACGTGCGGTTCGGGAATCAGCGGAATCCGCCGGCGCTCGGGATGTCTTTTTGATCGAGGAGCCCATGGCGGCGGCCATCGGCGCTGGTCTGCCGATTACCGAGGCGACTTGTAACATGGTGGTGGATATCGGCGGCGGTACGACGGAGGTGGCGGTTATTTCGCTTGCCGGCATTGTGTACAGCCGATCTCTTCGAATGGCCGGAGATAAGATGGACCGGGCTATCGGGCAATACATCAAACGTAAATACAATTTGCTGATCGGCGAGCGGACGGCCGAAATCATTAAGACGACCATCGGTAACGCCTATCCGGATCCACAGAATATCGAAACGATTGAAGTAAAGGGGCGAGATTTGGTGTCGGGAATTCCTAAAATTCTAGCCATTGATTCAGAGGAAATTCGCCTCGCGATTTCCGAGCAAATTGAAGCCATTGTGGAGACGGTAAAGATCGCCCTGGAACAGACGCCGCCCGAGCTTTCTTCCGATATCGTGGACAGGGGAATTGTATTGACCGGTGGCGGCGCGCTTCTTAAAAATCTCGACAAACTTCTGAAAGAGGAAACCGGACTGCCGATTACGATTGCAGATGATCCCTTGACAACCGTCGCCCTGGGCTCCGGCATGGCGCTGGATTCAATAGAAATTTTAAAGCAAGTCGTTATTACCTGATTTCATGTTTTCCAAAAAGACGCTGATGATCGTTGGGCTGATTGCGCTTATCGTGGTCAGCCTCACGGTTTTCTCCTTGCCGAACCGGCAGGCCGATACCGGACCGGACGCGGGCGGGGTTGCTTTGGCCGTTGCCGGCCCCTTCCAGAAAGCCGTCACCGCAACGATTCAATCCATGAAAGGGGTCTGGCATCACTATTTCCAGCTGGTTTCGACCGCGAAGGAAAACGACAGGCTTCGCGAAGCATTAAGCCGGGAAAAGGAGAAGCATAACCGGGTTCGGGAGGCGGTGCTTGCCAATGAGCGTCTGCGCAGCCTGCTGGATTTTAAGGTATCGCTTCCCTTTGAGATGGTAGCCGCCGAAGTAATCGGAAAGGATCCCTCCCCTTGGTTCAAGACCATTATCATCGATAAGGGTGAAGAAGATGGTGTTGCGACCGCCATGCCGGTAGTTGTTGCCGATGGCATTGTCGGGCAGATCGTGGAAACAGCGGGCGGCTATGCCAAAGTATTGCTGCTGAGTGACCATAATAGCGCCGTGGATGCGCTGGTGCAGCGGACGCGTGCGCGAGGCGTGATCAGGGGGGGAGCGGGCGGAAAATGTCTCTTTGATTATGCATTGCGAAAAGATGATATTCGGGTCGGAGATATTGTTGTTTCTTCGGGTGTCGATACGGTGTTCCCCAAAGGGCTTCGCGTGGGTCAGGTCTCTGAAATCGTAAAGCGAAACGCGGGCATTTTTCAGGATGTCGTCATTACCTCCTATGTGGATTTCGATAAGATTGAAGAAGTTCTGATCATCTTAACCCCTGCCAAGATCAGCGAATAAACCGGCGATGCTTTTTTTACTGAACATGATGATCGGATTTGCCTTGGTGATTTTTCAGACCGCCTTGGTGCCGAAACTTCCGTTGATAGACAATTGTTTTGATTTGCTGTTGCCGTTTGTTATCTATCAGGGGGTTTTCAGGCCTGTTCGGGAAGGCCTGGTTTTGGTGGTAGTCGTGGGGCTGTTGATGGATCGGCTATCCGGGGCGCCCATAGGGTTATTGGCCATTATCTATTTGTGGATATGGGTGGGTATTCGATGGGGGGTGCGATTTTTTCATGTGGGCAATTACTACCTGGTTCCGTTTTTCGTGACGCTGGCCGTATTGCTGGAAAATGCTTTGTTTGCCATGGCGCATATTCTGTTCGCTGGTGAGGCGAATTATTCCATGGTTGCCGGAGGGACGGTGTTGGGCCAGGTCGGGTGGGCCATCATCAGCGCCCCCCTGTTCATGATGCTGCTAAATGCCGTTCATCATGGGTGGGCCGCGTGGGTCAGTAATATCAACGAGGAATAGGCGGGGTGACTTTCAAACGTGTTGCATTCAGGGGTTGAAAGGTTTATCCGGTTTTACCGGCCCAAGGCAGTGAGGGCGACGTCGGTTGGATAATTTTATCAAAACAGCTGATCCTGATTGGTATAAACAACGGGTTTACGCCTTTATGTTTTCCGCAGTGGCGGTGTTTGCGCTTCTGGGCGTTCGGCTCCTGTATCTTCAGGGGATTAAAGGGGATGAATACAGGCGCTTATCCGAGACCAACAGCATTCGCTTGCAGCGAGTCAATCCTGTTCGTGGCCAGATTTTTGATCGGGACGGCCGGTTGTTGGTTGAGGATCGCCCGGCTTTCGCCCTGAGTATTACGCTGAAAGACGCTAAGCCGTTGGACCGAACTTTGGCGCAGTTATCGAAATACACCGGTGTTTCCGTTGAGGCATTTTCCAATACGATTGGGCGCCAAAAAGGGATGTCATTTTATAAACCGGTCGTATTGATCAACGATATCGGCAGGGACGCTTTGGCGGCCATAGAAGTGCATCGCTATGAATTGCCGGGTGTCGATGTCGATGTGAGGCCGATTCGTCATTATGTTGAAGGGTCCCGTGCAGCCCACTTTATCGGGTATCTTAGTGAAATCAATTCGAAAGAATTGGAATCGAAAAAAAAAGAAGGATATGTTGCCGGTGATTTCATCGGCAAGTGCGGCGTTGAAAAAATTTACGAATCATACCTGAACGGAGAGTCCGGGGGACGTCAGGTAGAGGTGAATGCCAGGGGGCAGATGGTCAGGGTATTGAAAACAGTGCCGGCCAAGCCGGGGAACAACGTTTATCTGACTCTCGATAGCGAATTACAGAAAAAAGGGGAAGAACTTTTAGAGGGCAAAGCGGGCGCGATTGTTGCGATGGATCCGAAGAATGGGGAAATATTGGTGTCCGTGAGCAGCCCGCCCTTTGATCCCAATATTTTTGTAGAAGGATTGGGGCACGACCAGTGGCAGGCTTTGGTGACCAACCCTTTGCGGCCGCTGGAAAACAAGGTGGTTCACGCCGAATATCCGCCGGCTTCCGTTTACAAAATCGTTGTCGCCTTGGCGGGGCTTGAGGAAGGGGTGATCAGTTCGAATTCGACTTTTTTCTGCCCGGGAGGATATCGATTCGGGAATCGGGTGTACCGGTGCTGGAGAAAGAGCGGTCATGGTACGATGAACCTCACGGATGCCATTGCCATGTCCTGCGATGTGTTTTTTTACCAGGTTGGGCAACAATTGGGTGTGGATCGATTGGCGTGGTATGCGCGCGGGTGCGGTTTGGGCACTCAGACTGGGATTGAGACCGAGAACGAATCAGCGGGCCTTATTCCGACGGCTACGTGGAAATGGAAGCGATTCGGTGAGAAATGGCATGCCGGAGAGACCCTTTCCATAGCGATCGGTCAAGGGTATAATCTGGTGACGCCGCTTCAGCTGGTGGTCCTGACCAGCGCTGTGGCAAATGGCGGCATCCGGTATATGCCGCAAATTGTCAAATCCGTGCAAACCGCTGAAGGTGAGACGGTCTATTCCCCGCAATACCGGGTGACGGGCAGACTGCCCGTGACGCCGGAAACCCTGGCCAAAGTCCGCCATGGACTTCACGAGGTGGTTTGGGGCCGATCCGGTACGGCCCGTATTGCGCAAGTCGAGGGGATGGAAATAAGCGGCAAGACCGGTACGGCTCAGGTTTACAGCAGAAAATCAGACGATAAGGCGTTTGGCAAAAACCTTCCGGTCGAGTTGCGGGATCATGCCTGGTTTGTCGCCTATGCACCGGCGCAGGAGCCTCGCATTGCCGTTGCGGTGATGGTAGAGCATGGAGAGCACGGTTCGAGCGCAGCCGCTCCGCTTGCCCGGGATCTTATCAAAGCGTATCTGTTGCCACCGGAAATAGGGGCGGTGGACGAGGCACCCGATTTGCCTGTTCCGGAAAACGAACAGCGAAACGCTCAACCCGCTATAATTGAATGAATGGTTTATGTTTGATCGTCGTTTGGTTCAGCATTTTGATTGGGGATTGCTCGGCTTGACCCTGTTTTTAGAGGGGATCGGTCTTGTCGCGCTTTACAGCGCGGTTACGGCTGGTGACCAGACTGCGCAGGAGATCCTTTTTGTTCGGCAGATCATCTGGTTCGGCGCTGGGTTCGCGGTAATGGTAATCACCTTTCTGTTTAACTATAAGTTACTTGAACGGTTCGCTTTTCCTATTTATGCGGGTTCTCTCTTGCTGTTGGCCGCCGTGTTGCTGATGGGGACGATCGGCGGCGGCGCTCAGCGATGGATCAAATTGGGGCCGCTTTTCATTCAACCTTCGGAGGCCGCCAAAATCAGCATTATTATTGTGCTGGCCCGTTATTACGCCAGATATGCCAATCCCAATGGGTACTCGCTTCGAGATCTTGTCAAGCCGGCACTGCTGATTGCGGTTCCCTTTATGTTAATCGTCAGGCAGCCGGATCTTGGGACCGGCTTGCTGCTGCTGCTGATTGCAGGATCGATGACCATATTCGTGAAGATTAAACGCAGTTCACTGGTCACGATCATTTTATTTTGCATGGTCGCTTTCCCGCTGGTCTGGTCTTTTCTTAAAGAATATCAGAAGCAACGGATATTGACATTTTTAAATCCCGACCGTGATCCACTCGGCGCGGGATATCATATCATTCAGTCGAAAATAGCGATCGGTTCCGGCATGTTTACCGGTAAAGGATACCTGAAAGGGACTCAAAATGCGCTTTCGTTTTTACCGGAGCAGCATACGGATTTTATTTTTTCCGTGCTGGCGGAAGAATGGGGGTTTTTAGGGGCCGTTTTTGTATTATTCGCCTTTTTCATGTTGATTGTCTGGGGACTTCGCGTGGCCTATCGTAGCCGGGATCCATTCGGATCGATTCTCGCGGTGGGGGTCACTGCCATGCTGTTTTGGCAGATCGTGATCAATATCGGCATGGTCATGGGGCTGATGCCGGTAGTGGGTGTGCCGCTGCCGCTCATCAGCTATGGGGGATCATCGGTGGTGACGGTGTTGGTCTGTATCGGGTTGTTAATGAACGTCAGCATGCGGCGGTTTATGATAGAGTAAACACCATGGCTGCAGGGGCGGCGTTTAAAGAGCGCTCGCGAAATGAATTGAATTCCGATAACATTTCAATTTTCAGAAATCGGCGGGGTAGGGAAAAATAATTTTAACACGGTGAACCTACCTTGTTAACACGATAAGAGAACATGTTTATCATACTAAAAAACCTTTGACAATCTCTTTATTCGGGTGTTATAGGTCGCGGCAGCCGGTTGTAAATGCTTTTTTTTTCCATTTAGTATACAAGTCTAAAAATAATCGAAGGTTAAGTTTTATTCGGAACGCATTTCGATTCGCAGTCGGAGGGGACCATGATCAGTGTTGATAGCTCTGTAATTATTCAAATCGTTAATTTTCTTTTGTTAATATGGGTACTGAATATTATTTTGTATCGTCCCATTCGTAACATTCTTATTCAGCGCAGAGAAAAAATTCAGGGAATAGAGCAAAAGATTGATGCTTGTGAAAGGGATTCCAAGGAAAAAGATGATGCCTTTGCACAAGGGATCAAATCAGCCCGCGCCAAGGGGCTTCAGGCCAAGGAGTCGTTGCTGCAGGAGGCTGCTGAATCCGAAAAAGCCATGATGGACGAAATCAATCGAAGGGCGCAGGACGATTTGATACTAGCCCAGAAAAAAATCGAAAAGGACATTGATGCGGTTAAAGCATCCTTGTCAAAGGAAATAGACACATTTGCGGACATTATTGGTCGGAAGATTTTAGGGAGGACAGCATAATGAAGAAACCGGGTGGTCATGGTCAGGACCGATTTCGCAAAGCAAGGGCAGTTGTATTCGCCGGCCTGACGTTATGTCTGATTTTTAGCGCCGGGCTGGCATTCGGATCTAGCGAGGGGGAAGCCGGTCCGAAGGGCTGGGTTAAAACCGACACCTATCGGGTGATCAATTTTGTCGTGCTTGCCGGTGCGCTTGTCTTTTTGCTGAGAAAGCCGATTTCCCAAGCGCTCAAAGGCCGAATCGACGGCATTAGGGAGCAGTTGGAGGAGCTTGAAGCAAAGAAAAAAGAGGCTGAAAAGCAGCTGGCGAACTATAACGAAAAACTTTCCCAGATGGATCGGGAGGCGGAAACAATTGTAGCCGCCTATATCAAGCAGGGAGAAGAAACAAAGGCCCGGCTCATTGAGGAAGCCAAAGCAGCCGCCGAAAAATTGGAAGCCCAGGCGCAACGGAATATCGAACACCATTTTAAGCAGGCCAAATCGGCCCTTCAGGCTGAAATTATCGCAAAGGCGCTGGCGAAGGCAGAGGCTGTTATCAAAGAGAGCATTTCGGATAACGATCAGGACAGACTGGTTACAGAATACTTAGACAAGGTGGTGGCGTAGTGAAGAATTTAACGATATCAAGGCGTTATGCCAAAGCCCTTTTGCTGATCGGCAAAGCTGACGGCGGAGCGGAAGAGTACCGAGAGGAGTTGGCAGGAGTCTCCAACCTTGTATCGGGTAATAAAGCTCTCGAACAGGCTATCAGCAATCCCCTGTACGATGCGGCTGCTCGAAAAAAGGTGCTTCAGGCCGTTATTGACCGACTGGATATTTCCAAGGTGATGCGCTCCTTCCTACTACTCTTGTTTGAAAAGGGGCGGATCGGGGTGTTAAGCAGCATCAACGATTACTATCAGCGGATGGCGGATGAGCTCAAAGGCGTGGTCCGGGCGAGTTTGGTTTCAGCAACAAAGCTCTCATCCGAAACCGTGGAAAAGATTCGCGGGGCCCTGTCCAAGAAGACCGGAAAAGACGTACTCTTGGAGGTGGAACAAGACTCGGGGCTGATCGGGGGGGTGGTAACCCGCATCGGGGATCTTGTTTTGGACGGAAGCATTAAAACGCAACTACTCAATATGAGAGAATCTTTAAAAAGGGGTGAGAGTGTCTGATGGAACTACGAGCTGAAGAAATAAGTCAAATTATCAAAGATCAAATTACGGATTATGACAAGAAGGTGGAGATCAGTGAAACCGGCGTCGTCCTGTCTGTTGGTGATGGCATCTCCCGCGTATACGGTTTGGAAAAAGCCATGGCGATGGAGCTGGTGGAATTTCCGGGCGGTATTCTGGGACTCGTGCTGAACCTTGAGGAAGACAACGTGGGTGTCGCCATCATGGGTGATGACAGTCAAATCAAAGAGGGCGACATTGTCAAGCGCACGGGCAGGATTGCCCAGGTGCCGGTTGGTGAAGCCGTCTTGGGGCGTGTTGTCACCGCGGTGGGGGAGCCGATTGATGGCAAAGGTCCCATCGATGCCAAGGAGACCCGGCGGGTTGAAATGGTGGCGCCGGGTGTTATTGCCAGAAAAAGCGTACATGAACCCTGCTATACGGGCCAGAAGGCGGTTGATGCCATGACACCGGTTGGACGCGGACAGCGTGAGCTGATCATCGGCGACCGGCAGATCGGTAAGACGGCTTGTGCGGTTGATGCTATTCTTGCGCAGAAGGATACGGATGTTTACTGCATCTATGTTGCCTGCGGACAGAAAAAATCGACGGTTGCACAGGTGGTGGCGGTACTGGAAAAATACGGCGCCATGGAATACACCACGGTAGTCGCCGCTTGCGCGAGTGACCCGGCCACGCTGCAATATATTGCACCTTACGCCGGATGTGCCATGGGTGAATATTTCCGGGACAATGGAAAGCACGCGCTGATCGTTTATGACGATCTTTCAAAACAGGCGGCCGCCTATCGCCAGGTATCCTTGCTGTTGCGCCGACCGCCGGGACGTGAGGCCTATCCCGGAGACATTTTCTATAATCATAGCCGATTGCTGGAACGAGCCGCCAAACTGAGTGATGAACTCGGTGCCGGTTCATTGACAGCGTTGCCGATTATTGAAACGCAGGCCGGTGACGTTTCCGCTTATATTCCAACGAACGTTATTTCCATTACAGACGGGCAGATTTATCTGGAACCGAGCCTTTTCTTTGCTGGTGTGAGACCGGCGATCAACGTTGGGCTTTCGGTTTCCCGCGTCGGTGGGTCCGCCCAGGTAAAAGCCATGAAACAAGTGGCTGGAACCCTGCGTCTCGAGATGGCACAGTTTCGTGAACTGGAGGCCTTTGCCGCTTTTGGTAGCGATCTTGACGCTGCGACGCAAAAGCAGCTGATTCGGGGGCAACGCTTGGTTGAAATTTTAAAGCAGCCGCAGTATACGCCGCTGTCACTTGAAAAACAGGTCACGATTTTGTTTGCCGGTACCCGCGGATACCTGGATAAATATCCGGTCAATGTGCTTGGAAAATATGAAGCCGGGCTTTATAAGTTTATCGAAGACCGCTACCCGCAAGTATTCAAAGGGCTTGGCGAGGAAAAAGTGATTACAGAGGCACTTGAAAAGGCGCTGAATGAAGCCTTGACCGCTTATGATGAAGAATTTAAAGACACAATCAAGTAGAAGCGGCGGATACATTAACTAAAGCGATAGGGGCTTAGTTGTATGGCAACGTTAAAAGATGTCAAGACCAAAATAGCTGGTGTTAAAAAGACCCAGCAAATCACCCGGGCCATGAATATGGTGGCGACCTCCCGCTTGCGGGGTGCTCAGCGAAGCACGGAAGCATTCAGGCCGTATGCCTCCAAATTTGCCGAGGTGTTGGGGAGTCTGGCTGAAAAGGCCGGTGAGGGAGCTAGTCCGCTGCTGATTCCACGTGAAGAGATCAAAAAGGTTCATTTGGTTCTTTGTACCTCCGATCGAGGGCTGTGTGGCGGTTTCAATATCAATTTAACAAATAAAGCCGGTAGATTTTTAAAGGATAAACAGGTGGAGGGCGCAGAAGTATCCTTTACCTGTTTTGGTAAAAAAGGACGGGATTGGTGTCGGAAAAATAAGCTGACGATGGTCGATCAACATCTGGGTGTGATCGGTGGAAAGATCGGCTTCAATGTGGCCTCCACGGCCGGCCGGAAACTGGTGGATGGATTTCTCAGCGGAGAGTACGATGAGGTGTATGTTATTTATTCGGAGTTTCTCTCGGTTGCAAAGCAGCTGCCGGTGCTGAAAAAGGTGTTGCCGATCCCCCCCATTGAAAAGGAAGACGACGCGCCGAAAGAGCAGGAGGGGTTCATAGCGGAGCATATCTGCGAACCTTCTGCCGAAGAGTTGCTCGGGGATTTATTGCCGCGGAACATTTATGTTCAACTATTCAGTGCGATGCTGGAGACATCAACCAGTGAGCATGCGGCGCGGATGATGGCAATGGATAATGCCACCAAGGCATGTAAGGATATGATCGGAAGTCTCACCCTTGCGTATAACAAGGCTCGGCAGGCAGCCATTACAGCGGACCTGATGGATATCGTCGGTGGCGCTGAAGCACTCAAGGGCTAAAATCAATTCAACACCGATACCAGGGTTGATAGGAGGTTGTTAAATGGGAGAAAAAATAGGAAAAATCACACAGGTTATGGGGCCTGTCGTTGACGTTGAATTTGAGCAAGGCCAACTGCCGAACATACTATCGGCCCTGCTGATTACTAATCCGACCATCAATGATGAGCCGGGTAACCTCGTGGTGGAGGTGGCTCAACACCTTGGGGACAACGTAGTGCGCACCATTGCTATGGATGTAACAGACGGTCTTGTTAGAGGAATGCCCGTCACTGACACGGGTAACCCGATCATGATGCCGGTGGGTGCGGCAAGTCTGGGTCGCGTATTAAATGTCGTCGGACGGCCCGTGGATGGTCTCGGACCGGTCAGCAAAGAAAAAATGATGCCGATTCATCGCCCGGCCCCTGCATTTACGGAACAGGATACATCGGTCCGCGTGCTTGAAACCGGCGTAAAAGTGATCGATTTATTGGTGCCGTTCCCTCGTGGGGGTAAAATGGGAATGTTCGGTGGCGCCGGTGTCGGTAAAACCGTTATCATGATGGAAATGGTTAATAATATTGCCATGCAGCACGGCGGTATTTCCGTTTTCGGGGGCGTTGGAGAACGGACGCGTGAAGGAAATGACTTATACCATGAAATGAAAGACTCCGGCGTGTTGCCGAAAGCTTCCTTGGTTTACGGGCAGATGACTGAGCCGCCGGGCGCCCGCGCCCGCGTTGCGCTCTCCGCCTTGACCGAAGCGGAATATTTTCGTGATGTTGAAGGTCAGGACGTTTTGCTTTTTATTGATAATATTTTCCGGTTTACCCAGGCCGGTGCCGAGGTATCGGCTCTTCTCGGACGCATGCCCTCAGCGGTCGGGTACCAGCCGACACTGGCGGTGGATCTTGGTGGCCTACAAGAGCGTATTACTTCTACGGACAAAGGGTCCATTACCTCAGTTCAGTGCGTTTACGTGCCTGCGGACGACTTGACGGACCCCGCGCCCGCGACGACCTTTGCTCACTTGGATGGCACCGTGGTTCTTTCCAGACAGATTGCGGAACTTGGTATTTACCCGGCTGTGGATCCGCTTGACTCTACTTCCCGTATTCTGGATGCCGCCTATATTGGTGAAGAACATTATCAGGTGTCTCGTACGGTGCAGGTCATGCTTCAGAAATACAAAGAGCTTCAAGATATTATTGCGATTTTGGGTATTGAAGAGCTTTCCGATGAGGACAAGATCACCGTGTCTCGTGCCCGAAAAATTCAGCGTTTCCTTTCACAACCCTTCCATGTCGCAGAGACGTTTACCGGTAAGCCCGGAAAGTTTGTCAAGATCGAAGACACTGTACGCGGATTCAAGGAGATCTGTGAAGGAAAGTATGATGACATTCCTGAGCAGGCTTTCTATATGAAAGGCGGCATTGAAGAGGTTTTGCAGGATGCCAAGGAAAGAAGTGCTGCATAATTTCGGAAGGATAAAAAATGGCTGGAAACATACATCTTGAAGTAGTGACCCCTGAAAAACTGGTAGTAAGTGAGGAAGTCAAGATCGTCATGGCGCCGGGCTCCTTAGGTGAATTTGGCGTGCTGATCGGTCACACACCCTTTCTTACGACCCTTAAAACCGGCGGGCTTAAATATACGGATGCCAATGGAAAAGAACGGGCTGTGTTCGTCAGTGGCGGTTTTGCCGAGGCATTGCCGGACAAGGTGACCGTGCTGGCGGAGTCGGCCGAAAGGCGCCGGGATATCGATTTGGCCAGGGCCAAGGCGTCGATGGAGCGTGCCCAAAAACGGTTAAGCGGTGAGTATAAAGAAGATTTAGATTTTCTGCGGGCCAAATTGGCGCTTGAGCGAGCACTTCATCGAATTCGACTGATAGACACAAAAGGTTAACCGTATAATTCAAACGACTTATATTTTGCGGCGCATTTCTGTGCGATAGCGACCGTATTCAACAAAAAAAGGGCAGACCCGATAAGCAGGTTTGCCCTTTTTTTGTTGAACGACCCATCAAATGAATTTAAAAGGACTATCATGAACGATCAAACCGACCCCTTAAAAAACGAAAGTTGTTCCGTTATTATTCTGGCCGCTGGATTGGGCAAACGGATGCAGTCCGATAAGGCAAAGGTCCTCCACGAAATAATGGGAAGACCCATGATACTTTATGTGGTTGAGACGGCAAGGCGATCTGTCGGTGGAAACATTATTGTTGTGGTGGGCCATCAGGCCGAAAAGGTCAAAGCCGTGATATCCGATAAGGAAACCGTGGCCTTCGCTTTTCAGGAAAAGCAGCTTGGTACCGGACATGCTGTCTTATGCGCCTTGCCCTTGCTTTCAGAGAAGACGGAAAACATTGTCATACTTTGCGGGGATGTTCCGCTGTTGTCATACGAAACAGTTCGCTTGCTTATTTCGGAACATTTAAGGGCGGGCAGAGATTTAACCGTTCTAGCCGTGAACGTCGAAGTGCCAACTGGATATGGGCGTATCATATTTGATAACAATATGAATCTGCTTAAAATTATTGAGGAGGCGGATGCATCCGACGATCAAAAGGCGGTTAAGACGATAAACTCTGGAATTTATTGCGTCAAGAGGTCGTTCTTGTGTGAGGCGCTACAAAAAATAAATATGAATAATGCGCAGGGAGAGCTTTATCTGACGGATATTATTGAAGTTGGATCTACGGAAGGAAGGGTGCTCGGTGTTATGATCGGCAGTAGGGTTGAAGAAACAATCGGGGTGAACAGTCGCGAGGATTTGGACAAGGCCGAGGCATTGATGCGTTGCAAGCGCCTTGAAACATCTTGACTTTAAATTCTTATAAATATTATATAAAGAATGAGACAGTTGAGGTGAATGATTGGATAATGATCTGATAATAAAGCAGTTCGATGAAATTGAACATCGGATTGGGCGTCTTTTGAATCATGTAAAATCCCTTGAGACGCTTAATGCTCAGTTGACATTCAGCGTTTCGCAATTGGAAGAGGAACTGAAGGTAAGGGTAGAGACGGAAAAAAAATACACTGAAGAAAAAGCCTTTGTGCGGGCTAGAATTGATGACTTGGTTGCAAAGCTAAAGGACGTTTCAGGGCTTTAAGCTTCCGTTTGGGTCATGAGTCCGGACGAGAAGGGAATAAAATGTGATCCTTGAAACAGTTGCTAACCATAGAACTTTTTGGGCAGGATTATACATTTAATACTGATGAAGATTTTGCCAAGGCCAAAGAAGTAGCTGATTTTCTAGTTAAAGAGGTCAAGCGGGTTGAAGCGGTACAGCAGGCCGAAACTTCAGTGGTGAACAAAACGGCTGTGTTGATTCTCGTTGCACTGAATATCGCCACTGAAAACTTTGAACTTAAACGCAAACAAGCGAGTTTTTACCGTAAAATAACAAATCGCGCCAACGACCTGATCCAGATATTGATAGGTCGTGCATCGATGCCGGAATAAATAACGAGCCTTTTTTTGAATGCGGGGTTTTCATTGAAAATCTTTCTTGGTTTGGCTGTTTTGCGTTACAAAAAAAGGCAGAGATTAGCTTTTGTTGCGTGATTGGTGCTAATGGCCATTGGCAACTGATAAATGATAGAAAAATATGACCCCTGCCGTGTTCGCGATTGGATGAAGCCCTTTGTCCCAACACTAAAATGTAAAGGGGCCTTTCCTTGCTTTGGTGCGCATGATCCGCTTCGTACGGATAAGCCTAAAGAAGCAATAAGGCATCCGCTTTGAACGACTGGTTCAAAGGCCTACCGAAAACGGCACAATGGCGGGGGTCGTCCACCTTCTGCCCGGTTCTTTAGTGTAATTTGAATGTCTCTTTTACGGACGGATGCTTATATTCGCGGTGATCGGCACGGCATTCGATTATCAGGGGGCATTCTACATTCCGCGCCAGGGAAAGATCGTACTTTCCAACCCCTGTATCAATCCTTTTGCATGGCCCATGGGGCATGCGAGCTCGCTCAATCGCCAAATTATTATAAGTAGCTATAAATTAATAGGATATATCCTGATTCGGCTATGTGTTCAAAGCGGTGTATCTGTTGTTCAGCGGCAACATTCGAAGGGTTTATTGGGAGATATTCCATAAAAGGACCTTTTTGAGGGAGCGGTGTTTTTTTGCTCAAATAATTATATAATATAAATTCAATAGACTATATATAAGCCTATTGAGAGTGGCCGGGGAGTGCAAACAAACCATTTGATTCCATAGACAATTTGATTTAGATAGAGTTTCTACTTGATCGACCGGCCCGGGCAGGGGGCTTGAGCCGGACGAATCTTGATACTAAGCTTTCAGGAGCACAGGAATGAGTGAACATATAGTATGGGCTGTCATCAGTCTTGGTGTCGGCTTTGGTATAGCCTTTTGGCTAAAAGAGCTTTTATTGAACCGAAGGATAAAGGCTGAAGAGGGCACGGCGCACAATATTCTTGAGGATGCCCGCAAACAAGCCGAAACACTGCTAAAGGAAGCGGAACTTGAGGCTAAGGACAATGCCTTTAAACTTAAAAGTGATTTTGACAAAGAGGTTAAGGAAGCACGAAATGAGCTGAAAAAGCATGAGCAGCGATTAATTCAAAAAGAGGAGCAGATAGATCGAAAGAGTGATCAACTCGAGCAGCGGGATCGCGACCAGACCCTTCGAGAAAAGAAAATATCCAAAAAAGAGGATCAGCTGGAAGCGGAGCTGCAACGGCATAGTGAGCTAATAGAGCAACAAAAACAACAACTTGAGCGAATATCCGGCCTTACTTCCGAACAGGCAAAGGATCTGCTGATTCGCGCCATGGAGAACGAAGCTCGTTTTGAAGGCGCTCGTCTTATCAAACGCATTGAAAATGAAACCAAGGAAGAGGCGGACCGAAAAGCGAAAAAGATTCTGGCGACAGCCATTCAGCGATATGCCGGCGATTATGTCGCCGAGCGTACCGTATCTGTTGTTGCGTTGCCCAGCGAGGAGATGAAAGGCCGAATTATCGGAAGGGAAGGGCGAAATATTCGGGCACTGGAGGCGGCGACCGGGATCGATTTGATTATTGATGATACGCCTGAGGCCGTTATTTTAAGCGGCTTTAACCCGATTCGTCGGGAAGTGGCCCGGCTTTCTTTGCTCCGGTTGATTTCGGACGGCCGAATTCATCCGGCCAGAATTGAGGATGTCGTCAAAAAGGTTGGGCAGGAAGTGGATGTCGCAGTTAAAGAGGCCGGAGAGCAAGCGGCTTTTGATTTGGGTGTCCACGGAATTCACCCTGAACTGACCAAACTGGTCGGGCAACTTAAATTTCGGACAAGTTATGCCCAAAATGTTCTCCAGCATTCGGTGGAGGTGGGGTTTTTAGCGGGCATTATGGCTGCAGAGTTGGGGTTGAATCAGAAACTGGCCCGCCGAATGGGACTGCTTCACGATCTCGGAAAGGCGGTTGACCATGAAGTCGAAGGCCCTCATGCGCTCATTGGTTCCAAACTAGCGAAGAAATATGGCGAGGCGCCTAAGATTGTACATGCCATTGCGGCGCATCATGAAGATGTGCCACCCGAATCGGTTTATGCCCTATTGGTTCAAGCTGCTGATGGGCTCTCCGGCGCACGGCCTGGTGCGAGAAAAGAACTTCTGGAAAACTATATAAAAAGACTTGAAGACTTAGAAAATATAACAAAATCATTCAAAGGTGTTGCCAATTCTTTTGCGATTCAGGCGGGGCGTGAAATTCGCGTTATGGTTGAAAGCGAACAGATATCTGACGAGGAGGCGACGCTCATGAGCAAAGATATTGCCAAGAAAATTGAAGAGGCGCTAACCTTTCCGGGGCAAATCAAAGTAACAGTCATTCGGGAAATGCGGGCGGTATCTTTTGCCAATAAATAGAATAATCGATGTGCGTAAAGCGTTAGGGGCGGGTGTCCCGGAAAACTATGTATCATGAATGTTGTTGATATCTTAAAGGAACGTGGGTTTATCGAGCAGATGACCCATGAACAGGCATTATACGATTTTTTAGAAATTAAAGGGGCTTCTTGCTATATTGGCTTTGACCCTACTGCCTCTAGTTTGCATGTCGGAAGCCTCGTTCCGATAATGTCTCTGGCGCATATGCAGCGAGCCGGTCACCGCCCCATCGCATTGGTTGGTGGCGGAACAGGGCTTGTGGGGGATCCAAGCGGCAAGACCGAAATGCGGCAGATACTGACGCCCGAAGCTGTTGCTGCCAATGCTGAGGGAATACGCTGTCAGCTTTCCCGGTTTATCGATTTTTCGGATGATAACGCCGTGTTAATGAATAATGCGGACTGGCTGACGAAGCTAAAATATATTGATTTTTTGCGAGATATAGGGCGTCACTTCAGTGTGAACCGAATGGTAAAGATGGAAAGCTACCGAATTCGGTTGGAGTCAGAGGTCGGGTTAAACTTTATCGAATTTAATTATATGCTATTACAAGCATACGATTTTTTGGTACTTTATGATATGCAAGGCTGTCGGCTGCAAATGGGGGGCGCTGATCAGTGGGGGAATATTGTCGCCGGAATTGATCTCATTCGAAAGACGCGACAGCAATCAGCATTCGGCATCACTTTTCCGCTGATTACGACCAGCAGCGGGGCAAAGATGGGTAAAACCGCAAAGGGTGCCGTGTGGCTGGACCCGGAACGGACCAGCCCTTATGATTACTATCAATTCTGGGTGAACACGGATGACCCGGATGTCCCACGTTTTTTAGCCTTGTTTACATTCTTAGGGATGGACGAAATTCGCTCAATCGAAAAGTTGGAAGGAGCGGATATGAACCATGCCAAAAGGGTTTTGGCCTTTGAAGCGACTGCATTGGCCCATGGCCGGGATGCGGCGGTTAATGCCTATGATGCAGCTTCCAGAGTTTTCGGCGGGCAACCGGTGGCAGACTATATATTGCCGGGAAGCACGATCCCGCGTATTAAAGAGGAGCGTGATGGTGTGGCCATTCCCCAATCCGAAGTTTCCTTGGCGGAGCTTCAGATGGGAATTCCTGCATTTAAGCTCTTTTTAATGTCGGGACTGGTCGATTCAAGCGGTGCTGCCCGGCGCCTGATTTCTCAGGGCGGGGCCTATTTAAATAATATCCGAATCGATACATTTGACCAGGTGATGACGACTAACAATCTGGAAAATGGGGAAATGCTGTTACGGGCGGGGAAAAAACGGTTTCACAAGTTGATCGCAACCGGCAATCGTGAGGCTTAAAAGAAATGATTTTTGTGCTTGACATAGAATAAAGAGAATGCTAAAAATACTTTTTCTTCGATGGGGTAAGCGCCTTTAACGCAGTGAAGAAAAAAGCTTTCAAAAAAACATTGACATTAGAAAGCATGTAACATATAAAGAACGGATCTTCAATCTGGTCTGAATGAAAGGTTGAAGCCATTCTACTCTTGATCTTTGAAAACTAAATAGTGACTCAAGAAACAAGTCGGGTAAAACGTCAAAGAGGCGTTGAGGGGAGCCGCGAGGCGACTTTTGATGCTTTGAATAGTTTAACTGGAGAGTTTGATCCT